>NZ_JBKORF010000026.1:0-87875 GCF_047314685.1 Shewanella sp. BJSY2023SW001 | reverse complement strand
GACTTTCCCCGTTCCTGTGTGTAGCGCACCTGCCAAGTATCGTTTGCTATTCTGTCCCGGCGTTGTCACTCGTTTTTGATGGCCTTTATGCATCCATTCTGCGCCGATTTTTGGATTGAGATGGATATCAACTTCATCTTCATAAAATACGGGATGGTTTATATTGCAACGCTTCAAAGCTGCCTTAATTTCCGCAAGCTTCTCATCTTTATGAGGATCTTTGATATGCAAGGTGGGAGCGGCTCTACGCCAAACAACGCCAAGTTTAGGCAACCACCGCCGAATCGTTGAGGAATGAACCTGCAGCGAAAATAAGCGGTTAACCTCAAGAGCTATTAATTCAGTACTCCAGCGGGAACGTTGGTATCCAAGCTCTTGGGGGGACAATTGAAGCAGTAGTTTGATTACACTCGTTATTTGTTGGAAAGGAAGCACACAGGAACGGCCTCTGGTTGAAGACTCCAGCCCCTCAATGCCACATTCAGTGTACCAACTGACCCATCTGTTGATTGAAGAACGCGCTGCAGCTATCAAGCCTGATACTTCAGTAACAGTACGTCCAGATGCCAACAAGAGAATGGCATTCAGGCGACGGCACTCGTCTTTATCTCTGGTTTTATACATCTTTTTTTGTATTCGACGTCTTTCAGAGCGGGTTGGTAATGTTAGAATCATGATCTCGGCTCGGTTTGTGTGAGTTGGTTGGTTTGGCGATTGATCAGAACGCTTGAATCGAGCCGAGTTCCTTCTATTTTCGAAACGCAGTGATCTACATTTAGGAACTAATGAAATGGACACCTCCCCACAAAGACTTCAGTGAGCCATGCTGTAAGTGCAAACCAACAGCAATATGAAGAGGTGTCCCATGGAACAAATTATCGGAATTGATCTGGCAAAGCGAGTTTTTCAGGTGAATATCGTATCTGCGCAGGGTGAGAAGAAAGCGAATAAAATGATCACCCGTGAAAAATTGACGGCGTTTATTGTTCAGCAGCCTCCGTCCCGTATTGTGATGGAAGCGTGCGGCAGTGCAAATTACTGGTCACGCCAGTTCAGGCAATACGGACATGAAGTTAAACAAATCAGTCCACAGTATGTTGCCCCCTTCAGAATGGGCAGTAAAAATGACAAAAATGATGCAGCTGCAATTGTCGAAGCTGACAGTCGCCCGGGTATGCGCTATGTGCCGGAGAAGTCTATTGAACAGCAGGATATTCAGTGTCTGCACCGGGTTCGCCAGCGGCTGATGAAAAACAAAACCGCGCTGATTAACCAGATACGGGGGCTAGGCCTGGAATACGGTATTGCCATACCGGAAGGGGCTCATAAAATTATGGCCCACCTGCCTGAGCACCTGGAGGATGCAGAAAATGAGCTCACCACGCTCAGCCGGGAGCTGTTCCATGAGATGTTGCAGGAACTTCAGGACAATCAGCAGCGGATTAAAACTCTGGATCTGCGCCTTGCGCTTATCAGCCAGCAAAATGAGGATACCCTCAGACTGAAAAGCATACCTGGTATCGGGCCATTAGGGGCTTCAGCCTTGACGGTAGCTCTGGGCGACAGTGCTGATTTTCAGAATGGCCGGCATTTTGCCAGCTATCTGGGGCTGGTTCCGAAGGAGCACAGCAGTGGTGGTAAAGTCAAACTACTCGGGATAACAAAACGCGGAGATGGTTATCTGCGAGGACTGATTATTCATGGCGCCCGCTCAGTGGTTTACCGGGTCATCAACCTTCCGGAAGAACGATGTGGAGGTCTCCAGCGGTGGCTGAAAGGTATTATTGCCCGAAGTGGCGTAAACAAAGCTGTAGTGGCGCTGGCTAACAAAAATGCCCGAATAGCGTGGGCGCTAATAAACCAAAAAACAGAGTATATCGTTAAGTAACTAACTGATTTTAATAAGTCCAAAGAGTTGATGTGCTGACAGGTAGAACCGACTCTCTGTGAACCTGACAAATAGCTGGGCTGCTAAAAGCCATGGCACTAATGAGGACAGAGAGTACGGATGTTCATCAGGGCTCACGAAGCCGGATATATGTGTGTGGCTACTTTGTCAGAAAGAGACCTGCCGGTGCTTGCATCGGAGAGGTGTCCATATAGCTATTTAGTACTTCCATTATGGGAGGAACTATTGGGGTAATCGCTGGAGGAATTTTTGGGCCTGCAGGTATGGTTGCTGGAGGTGTTTTTGGTGCTACAACAGGGCAAAGGTTCGGTTTGGCAATGTGTTCGATGTTATAAGAGGGGAAGAGAAAAATGCAAGAATTAACAGTTAAAGATACAGAGATAGTGAATGGTGGAATAAATTCTGGAGTATGTTCAGCTGCAATTGTCTCAGGCTCTGCACTTGCCGGCGGCATAGCTGCTGGATACTTCTCTCTGGGTCTAGGGTTCACTGGTGGGGCATCGGCTGGTGCCTTTTTCGGAGGATTTGTAGCAGCTGCGGTGTGCTATAGATAATCTTATGGGAAGGGGGGAACCCCTTCCATTAACAGATAAAGTTAATTATGAAAGATATAAACTTATATATTATATTAGCGTATGTTTTACTTGTTTTTATTTTGATTTTCCCAATTGGCACTCTTTCTAAGATTGTAATTTTTATTGTAGGGCACGTTGTTATCTTGCTAGCTTACATTTTTAAAAGAGGTAAGTAGAAATTATGTTCTAGGATTTTGCTAGTTTTTTAATGTTTTTATATATTGAGTTTTCTATAGCTTTAGGATTTTAGTATTCCTCTTGCGATATTTCAGTTTTTGAAAAAGTTAATGTTAGCTGTCGTTGTTATCCATTATTCCATAGGTTGTTTTTATTGGTAATATTAGTAATTATTTTAGCCAGAGTTTACATGTCATACATTATTGAGTGTTGGAGGTGGAAATGAAGTGGTTAAGTAAAGTTAAGGTAGAAGATTTATTCCCTACAGAGTACGCTTTGGTGGATTCATTTGGGTTGAGCATGATTTTTAAGTTAATCATTTTTGTCGTAGCATTTTCTTGGCTTGGCTTGGCTTGGCTTGGCTTGGCTTTATTCTTTTTGTTATTGTAAAGTTGTTTTTAAATTAATATGATTACTGCTGAAGTTGGGTTTTGAATTCGCGGTGGGTTCTATCACGAAAGGAAACGCTTATTCTCAGTAATGCAACGATTAAATTAGTTAGCGGAGGAGGACTCTCCTCAGCAGGATATAAGATGTTAAAATTTATTTTAATCGGGTTTGTAGTGGTAGGTTTAACTATAATAGGCTTTAGGCATAAACTAGATTTTAGAACGAACACAAAAGGTTTATTTTTAGGGTTTTTATTTATTTCCATTGGATTAACTTTAATACTAAATAACTGATCCTATTTGTGCTGCATCTTGCTGAACCATTGTGGCGCAAGAGTTTCCGGATATGTGATCCTGAAGCCCACCTCATCAGGCTGGTGTTCTAACTGCGTCAAGTTACTACTTGGAGACGATATCGGTTCAGTGATCTACTTTTGGAGCAGTTATTTAGTTTGTTAGTGTTTTTTCTTTGTGGATTTCTTCATAAATTAACCATCATCTGTTGCCAATAGAAATTCTCGATTTAGGAAAGGGAACAGGCAAAGCTTTGGAGGCAAGTTTGGTTGAACAAATAAGAGAATTTACAGCCCGGCTTTGGCCAGTTCGGTCGCCATCTGTTCAAGGCCGCTCAGGCCCTGGATATCGGTTTCCTTGAGTGGCAGTCGAAAGCGGCGCAGTTTGCTAAAGTTTGCGTCTATCTCTTCGAGGTGCACGGCTTCCTGCTGACGGCGTTTGGCAAGAAAGCTGCCGTCGGCTTCGGGTGGCAGCAACCGATTGATTACCAAACCTGCCAGCGGTAACTGCTCGGCCTGCAAACTGGCCACGGCGCGGCGGGTTTCCAGAATAGGCAGCTTTTCTGCGGTCAGGACAAACAGCAGCCCTGTTTGCTGCGGATCTTTAATCAGCTCACGGGTGCGCTGCAGCAGCCGTTGGCGGGCCAGTAAGGTTTCTGCTATGGCCTTGTTGCGCGGCGCCATTCCGGCGGTGGCGTGCTCGGCCGGATCGTCGAAGGGGTTATCGACATCACGGCCCCGCCCGGGTGTCAGATGCGACAGCATGGCGCCGAGCTTTTCTGATTTCTGATTGGCGCTCAGCATACCTTGGGTCCAGGCGGCCATCGCCTCAGGAAGGCTCAGTAGCCTAAGCGTATGGCCGGTGGGCGCGGTATCAAAAATGATCAGATCGTATTCACCGAGGCCGCTTTCCAGGGTCTTGGCAATCCGCTCCAGCAAGGCGGCTTCCTGGGCACCGGGAGACTGTCGGGTGAGACGCATCTGCCGCTCAATTTCAGCGAACATCTCCGGGCGGGTAAAACTCTTCAACTGTTGGCTGACCCGGTCGAGATGTTGGCGCACTTCCTCATCCGGGTCGATTTCCAGTGCATCCAGATTGGGTGCCAGCCGGGTGTAGTGATCGCCTATCTGCTTGGCAAAGGCATCGCTCAGGCTGTGGGCCGGATCTGTGGACACCAAAAGGACTTTCTTGCCGCGTCCGGCCGCCAACAGGGCCAGTGAGGAGGAGACAGTGGTCTTGCCGACACCGCCTTTGCCACCCACCCACAGAATACGTTTGTCGGTCAGCTGCGCCATAGCCCGTCCTTAATTAACATCTTGTTTCAACAGCATCTGAACTGATCCAGCGGTGAGTGGGGCATACCCATACGCAGGTGCCAGTCATGGAACTTTTCCAGCATCAAGGGCTGCAGCTCCAGAGTGTAGTAACTGGCCGGGTTGGGTACCCCCATCATTTCGGAGAAGATCAGCAGCATAAAGAGATCGTCCTGCTCCCTGCGGGCGCGGGCGACTGCCGAGCGAAAAGGGGCGTTATACGCCTCTTCCGCCAGGTGGCTCAGGTCTTTGACCAATGCCTTGATCTTCGCCAGCTTCATCAGTCGTTCTCCGCTGCGGTTTTACGCGCCTTGAGCGAGCGGCTCAACGTGGCACTGCACTCCAGTGAAATGACTATGGCGGCGATCAGTACCACCAAGTCCAGAGTGAACAGGAACCAATCCTGCTTGTCGTAGAAGCCCTTGAGCTGAATAAGTAGGCCCATGGTGGTCATCACCAGCAGGAAGATAAGCGGAGCCAAGGTATACCACATGGGGCGACCCAGTTTCACCAGCATCACTGTGATTACCAGCAGTGTCAGGCCAGCCAGCAACTGGTTGGTGGTGCCAAACAGCGGCCAGATCAGCATGCCACCCGAGCCGTCACCGCCGGCACCGAAGGCCAGCAGCAAGCAAGTGCCCACGGCCAGCAGAGTGGCGACGGCGCCATTTTGCATCCAGTTGAGGTTATAGATGCTGCCCCATTCCTGGAAGATGTAACGCTGTAGCCGTAAGCCTGTGTCCATAGTGGTACCGGCAAACAGCACTACCATTACTGTCAGCAGGGTTTGCGCCATGGTTTCATCCATGCCTATCCCGGATTCGAGGATATTGGCTCCGCCCTTGATAAAGGCACTGACGCCCCCCTGACCAAAGGCGTGATAGATGGCCTGCCAGTCGGCCAGAGTCGCAAAACCCGCAGTGGCGGCTATGATGGCGGCCAGTGCCAGAGAGCCTTCGCCTATGGCGCCAAAGTAGCCGACAAAACGCACATCCGGCTCTTTATCCAGTTGTTTTGAGGTGGTTCCGCTGGAAACCAGGCCGTGGAAGCCGGAAATCGCGCCGCAGGCAATGGTGACGAACAGCAGCGGCACCAAGGATGGAGTGCCTTCGGGTACATCGGTATTAAAGGCCGGCGCCACTATATCAGGCGCGCCCAGAAGCACGGCGCCGTAGAGCAAGCCTAAGCCGATAAACAGCTGAATACCATTGATATAGTCCCGCGGTTGCAGCAGCATCCATACAGGCAGCAGCGAGGCGATGGCGGCATAGACAAACAGCAGGATGATCCAGCTCTGGTTATCCGACAGCGGCCCCAGGGTTTCCGGCAATGCCAGCGGCATGGACGGGCCGATATAAATGAGTGCGTACAGTGCCGCCACGCCGATAATGGACACCACCAAGAGGTTGATAAGACGGCGGTAGATTAGCTGACCTATGATGAGAGCCACCACAATGGCGCCCCAAACCGGCAGGGTGGCGCTGGGGAAGTTGATCAACTGCTTGGCAATGACAACGGCAAACACGGCGTTAACCATGAGCAACACTAAAAATATCACCACCATAAAGATGCTGCGGGCCCGCTCGCCGATAACATCACCCGTGACCGCACCTATGGATTTGGCCTTGTTGCGGTTACTGGCCCAGATGGCGCCGGCATCGTGCACCCCGGCAAAGAAGATGGTGCCGAACACCACCCAGAGGAAGGCCGGCACCCAGCCCCAGATAACGGCAATGGCCGGGCCGATAATCGGCGCAGCTCCGGCCACTGAGGTGAAGTGGTGGCCCCAAAGCACATATTTATTGGTGGGCACATAGTCGATACCATCCTGCATCTCATGTGCAGGTGTCACGAAGTTGGGATCGACTTTGAAGATTTTTTCGCAGATGAATTTTGAATAGACAAAATAGCCGGCCGCCATCGCGCCCAGGCCCATTAACATCAACAGCACAGCATTCATGGGACACCTCTTGTTGTTGTTTTGATGTGTTGATGTTAATAGAAGGTGGTTGTTGCTGATATCAGACTAAAGTCCTATTTGGTCGCGGCTGTCAATAACAGCATTTTTGCTGTAGGCGTTTGTCTGCAAAGTAATAATTGCCCGTAATATCGCGGTAGTTCTTGTTTCTTTATTGCGTGTTTCGCTGCTTACAAGGACTTTCAAGCTTATCCGGATGAGAGCCAAATAGGGTAGTGATTACCTTAAGTGAACAGATACTGTTCTTTCTCTACCGTTTTTGCTATTTCGCGTGGCATTATGGAGCGCATAGCGCCAGATTTGGCGCTAGAATGGCTCGGTGCTACCGGTTGGTTGTGGCACAGATAATATCAATAACATCGCAAAGGAAGCTGGATTGTGACGAAGAAAATTATCCTGGATACAGATCCCGGTATTGATGATGCTATGGCAATTCTGTTTGCCGAAGGCCATGCAGCTGTGGATCTTATCGGTATCACCACAATATTTGGCAACGCCACCATTGAAAGCAGCACTAGTAATGCACTGTATCTGAAACAGAAATATGGCATGAAGGCAGACGTGTCCATGGGAGCGGATAAGCCGTTGTCGCGCCCTCCTGTCGGCCCTACCACTATAGTTCATGGTGAAACCGGTTTTGGCGATCTGCAAGTCAATGCCGCCGATGTCAGTCTGAGCGCCGATCCCCGTCCGGCTTGGCAATATATTGTCGAGCAGATCAAGGCGCAACCGGGGGAGATCACTCTGGTGGCTGTTGGGCCTCTGACCAATCTGGCACTGGCACTGCAGCATGAACCCGGGATCACCAAATTGGTAAAGGAAGTGGTGGTCATGGGGGGAGCCTTCGGGGTTAATGGCCATCAGGGCAATGTCAGTCCTTTTGCCGAAGCCAATATCCATGATGATCCTGAAGCGGCCGATATTGTATTTACCGCCGACTGGCCCGTGGTGATTATCGGTCTGGATGTGACCCATGAGAGTTTCTTTACGCCCGAGTATCTGGATAAGCTGCGCGATGAAGCCGGTGAGCCGGGACGCTTTATTCACCAGATAAGCCGTTTCTATCTCGACTTTTACCAGCGTAGCCTGGGGATTTCCGGCTGTCACGTGCATGACCCCTCGGCCATTGCCTATGTGATTGACCCCAGTCTGTTTACCCTGAGAAAGGGGCCTGTACGGGTGGTTTGCTCCGGACCGGCCATTGGTCACACAATGCAGAAAACCTATGAGCGGCGCCATCCCCACGATGATTGGAGTGATATGCCGCCGCAGAGTGTTGGGGTAGGGGTACGCGATGAGGCGTTGCTTGAGCTTTATCGCAACACTCTGATAGATTTCGGTCGTCGGTCATAGGCCTTGCTGCGACAGTTATTTTTCTGACCTCAGCGGACTTCATCTGATGCAAGAGCCCGGTATTTTACCGGGCTCTTAACCCTTTGAAGGGACTCTTATTTTGCTGTTTATCCGCCTTTTCATTTTATTTATCTGTTACCTGTCCCCGCATGGTTCAGGGTTAGTCGGTTTCTAAGTATCAGTATTCCTCTTTTTAATCATGGCTCCTCTTTTTGGTCATAACTCCCCATGCTAATCACGCTTTCTCATTGTCACGTTATTCTCTGCTTCCCTCTACTCATCGACTTATCCTCAGTCTCAATCTCATTGTCCGGCTTCCAAGCAGCAAGTTTGGTCCGGAGCGACAGGCGTATTTATCTGTGCTTTCGGGTTAAAGAGTTGGTTATAGGTTTTAGCTCTAATCATATCGACTGTAACTATTTGGGATGGTGAACGCTTAAATGGCTTTGCGTTGATTTTTCGGCTAACCCCTCAGAAATAGCGAAGTATTGTCGGAAAATAGAAACTTTTTTAGATAAATTTCAAGTAACGCAACCGCTTGTTGTTGTGAGGTAAATCACTTTTTGATGCCTTGTGTGACATGAGTTGAGCGGTTTTGCGTTATTGATAATTACAGTTCAAATCATTAGGCTTGTTTTTAATTGAACGGTCAATTAATAAAAATATGCCTAAGATTGGAATGAAACCCGTGCGCCGCCAGCAGCTGATCGATGCCACTATGGCCTCGGTGGCCGCCAATGGTTTGCACAATACCACCATCAACAGCATCAGCCGCTTGGCCGGGTTGTCGTCGGGGATTATCAGCCATTATTTCGGTGGCAAGCAGGAGCTGATTGAAGCGACATTGCGACATTTGCTGGAGCAACTGAAGCTGGCTTTGCTGGCCCAAACAGCAGAGCGGCAGCTTTCCCCCAAGGCACGGCTGCACGCCATAGTGGCGGCCAACTTCACCGAGTTTCAACGCTCGGGGGCGGCTACCCGCACCTGGCTTAATTTCTGGGCTCAGTCCATGCATGAGCCCGGGCTTGCCAGGTTGCAGCAGGTCAACAGTGCCAGACTGCAGAGTAACCTGGCCTTCTCTTTCAAACAGTTATTGCCCGGGGAACAGGCGCTCAAGAGTGCCGAGCAGGTGGCCGCCATGATTGACGGTTTTTGGCTGCGCAGTGCTCTCAGTCCTGAGCCTGAGCAGGCGTTTGCTGCCGCAGAATCCTGGTGTATCGATTTCATTGACCAAAGTCTGGCTTATCACGGAGTACATTGATGACACAGCCTGTTTATCAGAATTTTATTGACGGTCGTTATATGGCCAACGCCTCGGGTGAATCCTTTGAGGTGATTAACCCTGGCACCGGCCAGGTGCAATACCGCGTTGAAGTGGCCGATGAGGCCATCAAACAGGCGGCCATTGCCAGTGCCAAACGTGGATTTGCCGCTTGGTCAGCCATGAGCGCCATGGCGCGCAGCCGGGTGCTGTTGAAGGCGGTTGCCCTGTTGCGGCAGCGCAACGATGAGCTGGCCAAAATTGAAGTGCTGGATACGGGTAAACCCTGGCAGGAGGCGTCTGTGGTGGACGTGGTCACAGGGGCCGATGCCATAGAATACTTCGCCGGTATCGTGGTGGGCCTGGAAGGCTCTCAGCAAAGTGTTGGTGATGATTTCTTCTATACCCGCCGTGAACCTCTGGGGATATGCGCCGGTATCGGCGCCTGGAATTATCCTTTGCAGATAGCCTGTTGGAAGTCGGCGCCGGCATTGGCTGCCGGTAACGCGATGATCTTCAAGCCGTCTGAGGAGACCCCGCTCGGCGCTCTGAAGCTGGCGGAAATCTTTCTCGAAGCCGGTGTGCCCGCAGGGGTGTTCAATGTGGTGCAGGGCGCGGCCGAAGTAGGTCAATGGCTGACTCACAGCGAGGATATCGCCAAGGTGTCCTTTACCGGCGAAGTGGGCACAGGCAAGAAGGTGATGGCGGCAGCGGCCTCCAGTCTCAAGGATGTCACCATGGAACTGGGGGGCAAGTCCCCGCTGATCATCTTTGAAGACGCCGAACTGGAGGATGCCGTCAGCGCCGCCATGCTGGGCAACTTTTATACCCAAGGAGAGGTTTGTACCAATGGTACCCGGGTCTATGTCGCCCGCAACCTGTATCCGGCCTTTATCGAACGTTTGCAGCAAAGGATGGCCAATATCAAGGCCGGCGACCCCATGGCGCCGGACACCAATTTCGGCGCCCTGATATCCAGCGCGCACAGAAACAAGGTGCTCGAGTATATCGCCCTTGGGCAGGCCGAAGGAGCGAGGCTCCTTTGCGGTGGCAAGCCTTTGACGCCGGACTCGGCCCCTGAAGGTTTCTTTGTTGAGCCGACCGTATTTGTCGACTGTGATGACAAGATGCGTATCTGCCGTGAAGAGATCTTTGGCCCCGTGATGTCTGTACTGATTTTCGACGATGAAGAGGAAGTGATCCGCCGCGCCAACGATACCGCCCTTGGTCTGGCTGCCGCGGTATTTAGCCGCGATATTCGCCGCGCTCATAGGGTGATTCATTGCCTTCAGGCCGGGATCTGCTGGATCAATGCCTATGGCGCCTCACCCTCGGAGATGCCCGTCGGTGGCTACAAGCTTTCCGGAGTTGGTCGGGAGAACGGTAGTGAAACCCTCAAGGCTTATACCCAGACCAAATCGGTTTATGTCGGCATGCAGCCCCTGGAAAGCCCATTTTAAGGAGCCGTTATGAACCAGAATTTCGACTATATCATTGTCGGTGCCGGCAGCGCGGGTTGTGTGCTGGCCAACCGCCTGAGCGAAGATAAAAACAAACGGGTCTTGTTGCTGGAAACCGGCGGCAGTGATCGCAGCATTTTTATTCAGATGCCAACGGCGTTGTCCATTCCCATGAATACCCAAAAGTATGCCTGGCAGTTTGAAACCGAGCCTGAACCGGGTCTGGACAATCGGCGCATGCATTGTCCAAGGGGCAAGGTGCTCGGCGGTTCGTCATCTATCAACGGCATGGTCTACGTCCGCGGTCACGCCCATGACTTTGATGAGTGGCAGGCCTGTGGCGCAGAGGGCTGGAGCTACGCCGATTGCTTGCCCTATTTCAAAAAGGCCGAGACCTGGGCCTTTGGCGGTGACAGGTATCGAGGCGATAGTGGGCCCTTGGGGGTCAACAACGGCAACCGCATGGTTAACCCCCTGTATCAGGCCTTTGTTGATGCCGGTGTGCAAGCCGGGTACCTGGCCACAGATGATTACAACGGTGCCCAGCAGGAAGGCTTTGGCGCCATGCATATGACAGTGAAAAATGGTGTGCGCTGGTCTACGGCCAATGCCTATCTGCGTCCGGCCATGACACGGAATAATTTAAAAGTGGTGACCGGCGCCTTAGTGCACAAGGTATTGCTGCAGGACAAGGTGGCAACCGGGGTGCGCTATGAATGCGGCGGCAAGTTGCAGCAGGCCATGGTTGGCGTGGGCGGCGAAGTGATTCTTTCAGCAGGTCCAGTGGGCTCCCCCCACCTGCTGCAGCTTTCCGGTATAGGCGCGCCCGAAGTCCTTAAAGCAGCCGGTATTGAGCTGGAGCATGCCTTGCCCGGGGTCGGGGAGAATCTTCAGGATCATCTGGAGTTCTATTTTCAGTTCCGTTGCACCCAGCCTGTGTCCCTTAACCGCAAACTGGATTGGTGGAACAAGTTTCTGATCGGCAGCCGCTGGTTCTTTACCAAGACGGGACTCGGGGCGAGCAACCATTTTGAATCCTGCGGTTTTATCCGCTCCAAGGCGGGCCTGGCCGCACCGGATCTCCAGTATCACTTCCTGCCCGCCGCCATGCGTTATGACGGCCGGGAAGCCTTTGATGGCGATGGTTTTCAGGTGCATATCGGCCACAATAAGCCTAAGAGCCGGGGATGGGTCAGGGCACAGAGCAGCGATCCGCACCGGCATCCGCAGATACGTTTCAACTATTTGCAACACCAGGATGATATCGAAGGTTTTCGCGCCTGCGTGCGCCTGACCCGGGAGATTATTCATCAGCCGGCATTCGATGGCTATCGCGGAGAAGAGATCCAGCCTGGTGCCGAAGTGGAAACCGATGAGCAGATAGATGCCTTTGTTCGTCGCTCGGTAGAGAGTGCTTATCATCCATCCTGTTCCTGCAAGATGGGTACAGATCCCATGGCTGTGGTAGACCCGCAAAACCGGGTGCATGGCATTGAAGGACTGAGAGTCGTGGACTCTTCCGTATTCCCCACCATTCCCAATGGCAACCTCAATGCACCGACCATAATGTTGGCAGAGAAGGCCGCCGATATTATCCGCGGCCGTGAAGCCTTACCGGCCTCTGATGCCACAGTTGTTCTGGCTGACAAGTGGCGAGCGCAGCAGCGCAGCCACGCACCCGAGCGACCTAGCTGATCTTAAAATCCAAGGGGCCAGTCTGCGGTCGGCCCCTTACCCCTGTCAATGCTGTAATCGGTGTAGCCAAGCCGAGGGCTTTTTGTCGGCCAAAATTCGCCATTAGTCAGGGGCTGGAATTAGAAAAATATAATTTAAATCAAAAATAAAGGGAAAAGTTATGGAGCTTTGGCTTTCAGCAGGGATCTTATTTACCTTTGCTATGATAGGGGTGATCCTGTATCGGTGGGGCAACATTCCCTGCGTAGGTGTCACCCCGGTGCGGATCAACACCTTTATCGCTATTTTGTTTACCTCAGGCCTCGATGTTGGCTTGATCATGTTCCCACTCACTGAATTCGACACTTACACAGATACCAACAGCAGCCCCGAATACGCCTTTTCCAATCCCTTGGCGATAGAGTTTGGATTTTGGGCCTTTCTTATCTGGGGTTTTTACTTTGTCACCTGTTTCTATTTCTGCGTTATAGAACCCAGAGTGAAGTTCTTTGAACTCAAGCCGGTAAAATTCATCAACAACATGGTGATTATCGGCACCTGTGCCTTCACCGCTTATTTGCTGCTCAGCAACTTGCCCTGGTATCTGCCGGAGATGGGCGATGGAGAGTCCGTTATAGGCGCCTTCTATCTGATGGTGTTTGCCGTTATCGCCATCGCGGTTTATTCCAGTACCAGTATTAAATACGTCAAGGTACTCAGCCTGGCCAGTACCTGGTTGTTTGTGGCCCTGATAGCTCTGATGTGGAGCGGCGCATTTTTAGGAGAGAACGGCACTGTCGGCGACTTCATTAGCACCTTTTCGTTATTGGGTGATTACTTTGTTGATATCAAACATTTTGTGTTGCCACTTAATGACTATCACGCCTTTTACCTGTTCTGGTGGTTTGCCTGGAGCATAATGATCGGCCAGTTTACCTCGCGTTTTGTCGGTGGGATCAAGACCTGGCAATTGCTGCTGGCCATGATGGTGTTCCCCTCCATTCCGGTCGCGATTTGGTTCAGTGTTCTCTATTTCTACGATACCCAGGCAATCTCCACATCCGGCTTTTATAACTTGGCCATGGTCATGGTGGGCATTACCTTTGTGATCAATTCGTTGGACTCATTGATCCGTCTCTACACGGATAACCTGGGGCTGACGGTTGCCAGACTCGGCAAACGCAACTATCTGCTTGGCAATATCGCCGTGATGGTGTTGCTGACTTTACTGTTCCAACTGGATTTTCTGGAGATCCAATGGGTAGGGGCTCTGGCCATAGGGCTTATCTTAACCTGTGCCGGTTACATGCTGCTGACCAAACTGAAAACCTTGGGCCGGATCCAAGGTTCTCCCAAAGAAAACACCATAGATTTTAATAAAATAAAACTAGCCGACTGATGCAAACTTCAATCCATAAAACCAAAAGAGGAACACAGATGGGTTTAAACGCCATGGCAAACTATCTTAAGTGCGGCGGTTTAGCTGCACTACTGACACTGACATTTGCAGCCCAAGCCGAATGGTCATCGACAGTGACCCTGGTATCGGATTACAGTTTCAACGGGGTCAGTCAGACAGATGAAGGCCCGGCGTTACAGGCCAGCTTGGATTACAGTAGTGAAAGTGGTTGGTATCTTGGCAGTTTTGCTTCCAATGTCGATTTTGGTGGCGCTGATGATACCCGGTTGGAGCTTGATGGTTACGCAGGTTATTTCTACCGGTTCAATGAAAACCTGAGCCTGGATGCCGGGCTTGCCTATTACAGCTATCACGGCGAATCCTTTTCCGATGATTACAACTATCCGGAAGCTTATGCCAAGTGGGGGTATCAGTCGCCATTCGGTCAGTCGGAGTTGAATCTCTGGTACAGCTGGAATTACTTTGGTACCTGTGCCGGCCACAGCATAGTGATGTTGGCCCACAGTTTCGAATTGGCGCCCGGTCACCGGCTGAGGTTGAGTTTTGACCGTTCCACATCGTATGATGCAGACAAGTGGCTGTGGCAGGGAAGCAGAGGCTATCAACACTACCGCATCGCCTATCAGACCCAATATCACGGTATAGATATTGAGCTGGCGGGTGAAGATACCAGCCTAGACTCGGATAACGCCGATGCCAGGTTGGTGTTTAGCCTATCGCACAGGTTTACTTTCTAACTACAAACCTCGATTGCAACAATATTCTTTTATATTTCAATCATTTTTGCAGTTTTTTGGCAATTATTATCTCTGGTGGGGTCTATCATTTGTCATGGATGATAAGGGGGAATGCGGGCCTGAGTGGCGTGACCTCGGGTGAAGAGAAGCCAAGTAGCAGCTCTTCATCAGCAGCGCCTGGGATGCGGCGTACCATGGCAGTGAATTCTTCGACTTAATCAATAAGAACCGGGTAACCCTCGGGCGTATCAAGGTCTAGGGTTTCAAGGTCTGAGGAAGGCCCGGGAAGGGGCAGATAAGCCTGAATCACATCAAGTTATGGCTTGCGGCTCAGGCAGTTTTGCAGCAGTTTGGCGAAGAATTCGCTGCCTTTGCGGCGGGCAAAGGCGATGTTGCGCTCCGGAATTGACTCAGGATCATCATATTCGGCCAGGGCTTGTTCCATACTGGCTTCACGTATGATGTGCAGAGTCGGATAGGGCGCTCTGTTGGTATAGTTGGCGGCATCATCCTGGGCCTCTCCTTCGAAACAATAGTCGGGATGAAAGCTGGCCAACTGGTAAACCCCTTCATACCCTTCTTCGAATAACAGCTGCTCGGCAAAGGCCAACAGATCCAGATAGAGATGAAAACCTTCAAAGCCCCTCGGCAGAATGAACAGGCTGGTTTCCGCTTGTGGGTGCTCATCCAGATATTGGCACTCGTCCAGCAACGCCTGCAAGGCAGTATCCATGCGGCTTTGTTCGCAAACTGTGTAACGAATCGAGTCGCGCTCGACTTCCCGCCTGGCGAAGGGGCAGATGTTGTACTTCATGATCACCTCCTTGACCCAAGCCTGGGTTTGGGCGGCGATAGTCTGGGATCCCATCATGGAGTCTGTGGCCATATTCTGCTCTGTCTCTGTGTAAGGGCGTTATTGGCGGCCATCATAGGCAGCCTCTGGGGTACTGGCAAGCACCAAAGATGTTGAGGGATGAAATACGGCGCCCATTCAAGCGGCGCCGTTTGTTTGCTCAAATTAAAAAATCAGTAGCTGACTTCCACTTCATAAGAGGTGAACTTGCGGATATTGATTACGCCGGTATCGAAAAGCAGGTACTGCCCCTTGATGCCCATCAGAGTGCCACTGACAACGGCTTCTTTATCAAAGTTATGGGACTTGATCTTCTTCGGAAACTCACTGACCGGGTAGTGAATTTGCGTCTCTGTCTCGGTCAATCTTTCTATCTTGTAATCACCGCGGCTCATTGCCAGCTCGTGCAGGCGGGTTTCGATACTCGGCAATAGCGTTTCGGCCTTGGCCTTGAGATCTATCTCGTCGTTGTTGCCCTTGAGCATCGCCTGCCAGTTGGTTTTGTCGGCAATCAGTTTGGCCAGTTCGACTTCGATGAGGCCGGAAAGCTGCCTGCTGCTGACTTTGAATATCGGCAGCCCCTGGGTGGCTCCCTGATCCAGCCAGCGGGTGGGCAGCTGGCTGTGGCGGGTAATACCGACCTTTATTCCCGAGGTATTGGACAGGTAAACATAGTGGGGCACCATGCAATGGGTGTCGCCCCATTCGGGTTCGCGGCAGGTTCCCTGATCATAATGACAGGTTTCCGGTTTCATCACGCAGAGATCGCAGCTGGCGAGCTTCTGCATACAGACATAACAGTGGCCCTGTGAGTAACTCTTCTTGGTCTTCTTACCGCAGTTGCAGCAGAAGATGTTACCCGTGTGACTCAGGGTTAAACTCTTGCCAATCAAAGGGTTCAACGCCAGGCGTTGTTCAGCCACTCTGAGGGTGTATTGTGCCAGATGGTTCTCGTCCAGGGCGACGGCCATCTTATTCAGTGTTCCAAGCATAACGACAAAGCTCTGTTCTTGTGATTTTCGCCAGTGTATCAGTTTTCCTAACAGGAATTATCGATTGCACATCGGTTGCTGATTTTGCAGGCGATCAAGAGTCAGAGGTTAGGCAGTTGCAGTATTGAGCTCAAGTCAGATTCAGCTTATCCAATACCAGATCATCACCTATGCTGTAGAGGGATTCAGTCAGGCGTTCCTCCTGCATAGGATCGGTTAATCCCAGGCTGATGGTGGCCCGAAACAAGGCGATGCCGGTATGGCCCGCGGTTTCAAACTTGCTGCTGAATTGCTCGATATTGATCCCAAGGGCATTGATCCTGTTGGAGATATCCAGTACCAGCCCGGGCCTGTCGTAGGCCACCAGGTTGAAACTCAGGCGTTTGATATATTTCTGCTGCTGGCCGGCCCTGGCACTGGTGAGCGCCATACCATCGATGCACTCCAGGGCATCAAGCAGGTCATCCCAGTGTTCGCTGGGAACCTCAAGCAGCAAAATGGCGGCAAAAATCCCGTCGATATGGCGTAATTCCGAGTCGAGCCAGTTGCCGCCGTGGCGGCTGACCGCATGGGCAATCTGCTCAACCAATCCTTTTCTGTCAGGGACTTGCAGTGTGATAAGGTAACGAAGCATGGTAGACAGACTCCTGAATAATGTTAAAAAAAGCTATGTAACACTATTGTCATTTTTGCGTCATATAATCCCAGCCACTCGATAAGGGATGGTCTTACCTGGGTTGGCCGAAACGCAATAACGTACGGTTAATTCGGTAAAAAGCCTAACAGCTATTAATAATAGAGGTTCTTAATGGAAAGTCAGGTCATTCAACCTGCTTCTGCGTCGAAAGATCTGTTGGTGAGCAAAGGCTCCGGCCGCAGAGCCTTCAAGGATAAGGCCGCGCAGATAGGGGTAACAGTGGGTGGAACCATGGTGTTCGTCGCCCTTTTGTTGATCTTTTTCTATCTGCTTTACGTGATTAAACCTGTGTTTGACGGCGCCAGTGTTGAACCCGTCACCGAAGTGAGCCTGCCGGCCAGTTCAGACAAGACGCTGATGGTGGGCAGTGACGAGCAAAATGAACTGCTCTATCGGGTCGGTGACCAGGGCGTGGTGGATTTTTTCAGGGTCAAAGGCGATCAGCTGCATCAGCAGGTGAAACTGCCAGTGCCAGATTCGAGCAAAGTGGTCAGCAGCGCCGTCAGCGCCCCAAGCCAGCAGTTGTTTGCCCTCGGACTGGATAATGGTCAACTCTTGTTGGCCGGGGTGGATTTTGGTGTCAGCTATCCCAATAACCAACGCCTGATCACGCCCAAGGTCAAATATCCACTGGGGGAGTCTGCGCTGACGGTTGCCGAGGATGGCTCGCCGCTCAAGAGTCTCGCCTTTGGCTATAGCTCCGAGAGTATGAGCTTTGCCTATCAGGACAACCAGAATCGCTGGCAACTGACCAAGATGGTCGGCGAAGAGAACATGATGACCGAGGAAGTGGAGTGGACTACACAAACCATGCCGCTGCCGGATGCACCTTCCCGTACTGAACATCAACTCATGACCCCGGATCAGCGCCAACTGCTGCTGCAGTCCGGCAACAAGATTTTTGTCTACAACATTCAGTATGTGGATGAAATCTCGCTGCAACAGGTGATAGATGTCGAGAAAGCCAAGGCCAAGGTCACCAGTTTGAGCCTGTTGGCGGGCGCCAGTTCATTGCTGGTAGGTTACGACAGCGGTGTGGTGGCCCAGTATTTTCAGGTGGCCAGCGACCGCGGACGTGTTTATCAGGAGATCCGCGAGTTTAACGGATTGGGTAAGGTGGACACCATTGCCTCTGAGTTCTATCGCAAGAGCTTTGCCACAGTAAGCCCAGAGGGTGAACTGTCTTTGCTTTACACCACGAGTGAGCGCGAGCTGTTCGACAAGAAGTTCGATCTCAAGGCACCGGGTGTTATGGGCTTCAGCCCCCGCTCCAATGCCTTGATCATTGAAGATGGCAGCAAGCTGCACCTGTACGCGGTTGACAACGACCACCCGGAAGTTTCCTGGAGTGCCCTGTGGAACAAGGTATGGTACGAAGGTTACCCTGAGCCGCAGTTTGTCTGGCAGTCCACTTCCGGCTCGGATGATTTTGAAGCCAAGCTCAGCCTGATGCCGCTGGCATTCGGTACGCTCAAGGCGGCGTTCTATGCCATGCTGTTTGCCGTTCCTCTGGCGATTGCCGGCGCCATCTATACCGCCTATTTCATGTCGCCCAAGGTGCGCAGCGTAGTCAAGCCCACCATTGAAATTATGGAAGCCCTGCCCACAGTGATCCTCGGTTTCCTGGCCGGTCTCTGGCTGGCACCGCTGATTGAAGAGCATCTGCCCGGCATTCTGGCCTTGCTGCTGTTGTTGCCGATAAGCATAGTGACCAGTGCCTATGCCTGGTCCAAGCTGCCGGGGCGCATCAAGGCGATACTGCCGGAAACCTATCAGGAACTGATGCTGATCCCGGTTATCTGTTTTGTCGGTTGGTTCTCTTTTGCCATCAGTCCGGCAATCGAAGTGGCCTTCTTCCACGGCGACACCCGCCAGTTCATCACCAATGAATTGGGGATTACCTTCGATCAGCGTAACGCGCTGGTGGTGGGGATTGCCATGGGCTTTGCCGTCATTCCAACCATCTTCTCCATTGCCGAAGACGCCATCTTCTCTGTGCCGCGTCACCTGTCGAACGGCAGCCTGGCCTTGGGAGCGACCCCCTGGCAGACCCTGACCCGGGTAGTGCTGCTGACCGCAAGCCCGGGGATATTCTCGGCAGTCATGATGGGCCTTGGCCGCGCCGTGGGTGAAACCATGATTGTACTCATGGCCACGGGTAACACCGCCATCATGGAGTGGAGCGTGTTTGAAGGGATGCGGACCCTGGCGGCCAATATCGCGGTGGAAATGCCGGAATCGGCCATTGGCAGCTCCCATTACCGGGTATTGTTCCTCGCAGCCTTTGTACTCTTTATCTTTACCTTCCTGTTCAACACTGTGGCCGAAGTGGTGCGTCAGCGTCTGCGCGACCGCTACAGCTCACTGTAACAGGAGAGAAATTATGAATAGAACACTAGATGTTTCGCCAATCACCTTAAGGGGTTTGTGCAATGGGTAAGTGGTTTAAATCAGGCTCTCCCTGGATCTGGATGACAGGGGGCGCCGTCAGCCTGAGTTTGATTGCGGTGTTGGGGCTATTGTTACTCATCGCCTGGCGTGGCCTGAGCTATTTCTGGCCCGCGGATATCTATCAGTGGGAGATGCAGGATGATAAAGGCCAGCGTTACACCCTGATAGGTGAACTGTACGACAGAGAAGAAGTGCCGACCGAGCGGTTGAAATCCGCCGGTTATCACTTCAACTCAGAGCCGGGTGAGTTTGTGACCCGTTATCTGGTCAAGACGGGTAACCGTGAGTTTGTCGGCCTGGATTTCCGCTGGATTTTGGAGACAGATATTGTGTCGCGCTCCACCCCGGAAGGCTTGGCCATGATAGAGCGTACCAAGAACGGTAACTTCTACGGCTACCCTGTGGCGGTGATTGAGAAGGGCCAGCGGCTGGAGCTCGGCGGCGATGTGCAGAATTCACTCGAGGAGCATATCGAGCGCGCAGTGGACCTGGCCGATCAGGCGATGACACTGCAGAAGCAGGACATAGGCGCGGTTAACTATGAGCTCGAACGTCTGCGCCTCAAAGAACGTGGCTATGAGCTTGACGATGCCCTGACGCCTGAGCGCAAGGCCGAGCTTGAGTCCAAGCGTCAACAACTGGATCAGCATTACCAAGGGTTGGAAAAGCAGCTGTTCTCTCTGCGTGAGCAAGCCGGGCGCGACTCTGTGATAGTACGCGACATGCGCGGCCAAGAAGTGACCCTCAGTCTGGATTCGGTGCTGGATGTCAGCTATGTCAACCGCATGGGCTTTATCGACAAGGTAGGCCACTGGTTTGTTGGCCTGGGACGCTTTATCAGTGACGATCCCCGCGAAGCCAACACAGAGGGCGGGGTGTTCCCGGCGATTTTCGGCACAGTATTCATGGTGTTGCTGATGGCCGTAATAGTGACACCATTCGGTGTGGTGGCCGCCATCTATCTGCACGAATACGCCAAGAAAGGGCCGATCACCAAGATGATACGTATCGCGGTAATCAACCTTGCCGGTGTGCCTTCGATTGTGTACGGGGTGTTTGGTCTGGGCTTCTTTGTCTATATGCTGGGGGGCTCGCTGGATCAGCTGTTCTATCCAGAGGCATTGCCGTCGCCGACCTTCGGCTCTCCCGGGGTTATCTGGTCGGCACTGACTTTGGCGATTCTGACCCTGCCTGTGGTGATTGTTTCCACCGAGGAAGGCTTGTCACGTATTCCAAGCTCAGTGCGTCAGGGCAGCCTGGCTCTGGGGGCCACCAAGGCCGAAACCTTGTGGCGGATTATTATCCCTATGGCCAGCCCGGCGATTATGACAGGGCTTATTCTGGCTGTTGCCCGCGCCGCCGGTGAAGTGGCACCCTTGATGCTGGTGGGGGTGGTCAAGTTGGCGCCTACCTTGCCTGTGGATATGAATTTCCCCTTCGTGCATCTTGAGCGTAAGTTTATGCACCTCGGGTTCCATATTTATGATGTCGGTTTCCAGAGCCCCAACGTAGAAGCTGCCAGGCCTTTGGTCTATGCCACCTCGTTCCTGCTGGTATCTGTGATCGTGGCACTCAACCTGACGGCTATCAGCGTGCGCAACCATCTGCGTGAAAAGTACCGCTCGCTTGAACACTAATTGACGATTATCCTGAAGTGATAGGACAGAATATGATTTCGATAGACTCATCGGTAATGAATACTGAGACGCTGGATCTGGCGAACCTGCCTGCCGAAGAGACGGCGCTGGAGATCCGTAACCTGGATCTGCGCTATGGTGACAAGCAGGCGTTGTTTGATGTTTCCATGAAGATCCCCAAGAAGAAGGTCACCGCCTTTATCGGCCCCAGTGGTTGCGGTAAGTCCACTTTGCTGCGCTGTATCAACCGGATGAACGATCTGGTGGATAACTGCCATATCGACGGGGAAATCTTGCTCCATGGTCAAAACATCTACGACAAGAAAGTGGATGTCGCGGCGCTGAGACGCAATGTGGGCATGGTGTTCCAGCGCCCCAATCCTTTCCCCAAGTCCATTTATGAAAATGTCGTCTATGGCCTGCGCCTGCAGGGCGTGAACAATCGCCGTGAGCTGGATGAAGCCTGTGAGCGTTCACTGCGCGGCGCCGCTATCTGGGACGAGGTGAAAGACAGATTGCATGACAACGCCTTCGGGTTGTCCGGTGGTCAGCAGCAGCGTCTGGTGATTGCCCGGGCGATAGCCATCGAGCCGGAAGTCTTGCTGCTCGATGAGCCGACTTCGGCGTTGGATCCTATCTCGACCCTGACCATTGAAGAGCTGATCACCGAGCTCAAGTCCAAGTACACAGTGGTGATAGTGACCCACAACATGCAGCAGGCGGCCAGGGTGTCGGATCAGACTGCCTTTATGTATATGGGTGAGTTGATTGAGTACTCGGATACCAACACTATCTTTACCACGCCAAAACAGAGTAAGACCGAAGATTATATTACCGGCCGCTACGGTTAATAAACGCTGCGTCCGAGCAAGGGGAAGCAAATGGAAAACAAGAACCTGAATAAACATATCTCAGGCCAGTTCAGCGCTGAACTGGAAGATATCCGCAACCGGGTACTGGCCATGGGCGGTATGGTAGAGCGCCAGTTGGAACAGGCGCTGGATGCCCTGGGCAGCCTGGATGCCGAACTGGCACAGAAGGTGATCGAGGGCGATCACAAGGTCAACGGCATGGAGGTGATGATAGACGAAGAGTGTACCCGCATCATTGCCAAGCGCCAGCCGGCGGCCAGCGACTTACGCCTGGTGATAGCTATCTCCAAGACGATTGCCGATCTTGAGCGCATCGGCGATGCCTGCGTGCGTATTGCCAAGGCGGCACAGGAGAAGCGCAGCAATAATCAGCAGCCACTGCTGGTCAGCATTGAGTCCATGGGGCGTCATGCCACCCGCATGTTGAATTCGACCCTGGATGCGCTGGCGCGGATGGACGCCGAGTCGGCGTTGGAGCTGCACAAGGAAGATGCCAAGTTGGACAAGGAATATGAAGGCATCATTCGCCAACTGATGACTTACATGATGGAAGATCCCCGCTCTATCCCCGGCGTGCTGGATGTGCTCTGGGCTGCCCGCGCGGTTGAGCGGGTAGGGGACCGCTGCAAAAACATCTGTGAGTACGTGATTTACTACGTAAAAGGCAAAGACGTACGCCATGTCTCCTACGAGGAGATGGAAAAAGAGCTTTAAGCTCTTATCCGCGAGCCTTAGAGAAAGCCGCTTAGATTCAAGCGGCTTTTTTGTCGCTGTTTGGGGCGGTGCAGCCCGGTAGGCTGCACCGTGCGGTCAACAGAGCACTTAGTCAACGGAGCTCTTGGTTAACGGATCTCTTGGTTAACGGAGCACTTGGTCAACCCCAGCCTAGTCAAAACGCAGCCTAGTCAACGCGATATTCTGCCAGTTCGATCAGGTTACCGTCAGGATCGCGAATATAGACTGAATCTATCGGGCCTGTGGCGCCGGTACGGGCGACGGGACCTTCTTCGATGTCAATTCCCATGGCACTGAGATGTGCCATAGTATCCTTGAGTGAACCACAGGTGATAAAACACAAGTCCGCCGAACCACTTTGGGCTTTGGCGGCATTGGGGTAATATTCGCGGCCAAGTTGGTGCAGGTTGATTTTCTGATCGCCAAATTGCAGCGCCGTTCTGTTATCGGCAAAGGTTTGGCGTTTCATGCCCAATTTTTGGTAGAAGGCGACACTTTGCTCTATGTCGCGGACGGTCAACACCAGGTGGTCCAGTCGGGTTACGCGCATGCTGTTATTCTCCTTATCGCCCCCGGGAGACACAGCGGCCTTTCGGGGTAATGCACAACATTTTGCTATCGATTTGCGTCTCTGTCAGGATACAGAGTTGAGTGCCTGTTGGGGAAGGGGCTGCCGAGAAACCTTCCTTTGCGCCTCTGTCCTGCGCTTAATACAGTCTTAAATATCAAGAGGAATTTAATGAAACAAACCCTGATCCGCGGCTTGCTTAATCTGCTGCCCATGGCGCTTAGTCTCTGGCTGTTTTGGTCCCTGTTTGAATCTCTCGACAGCCTGGGAAAATTACTTTTTTCTTTGCTGGGTATGGATACTGTGTTCATAGGGGCAGGTTTTATATTGGTTACAGCCTTGGTGTTTATTGCCGGGTTACTGTTTTCTGTCAGCCCCATCGTCTGGATCTGGAGCTGGATTGAGCGGCAGTTGATGCGCTTTCCCCTGTTCAAGTCTGTCTACGGCAGTATTCGTGATATCGCTTCTTTGATGAACCGTGATAGCAGTAAGCCCAAGTCGCAACAGACGGTATTGGTGCGTCAGGCCAACGGCGGTTTTGTGGTCGGCTTTATCATGACAGACAAGCCACCTCAGCCGCTGCTCGATGCCTTGCCCGAAGGGGACTGGGTGCCTGTGCTGTTTCAACTCTCTTACCAGATGGCCGGAGTTACCAGCCTGGTCAAGCGAGAGGATTTGATCATGGTGAATTGGTCATTCGAGGAGGCGATGCGCTTTAATCTGACAGCGGGCATTTCGCAAACCCCCAAGGTCGTGAAGGACTAAAGTGATGATTCTTTGAGCTGGAGTTGCTATAGACTCCCCATTTTATTCATTTTTGTGTATAATCAGCGCCGATTGTTGCCAAAAGTAGCAGTTTGTGTCTGAGTCGATTGCCATTCACTATGCCACGGTAATCTTGTCTGTCCCGCCAACACTTTGATCCCGGTGGGCCCTAACTCTTCCATTTAAATCAAGCCGAGAGCTTGTCCGCGGAAGGGTGTCACATATTGCACATAAACACTCTATAAGCTTTTGGTGTGGCTTTGGATAAGCGTTGTCCCCGGCCGAGTTCCGCTATAATTTAGGAACTTGCTCGCAGGCGGCGCTAATTATCCGTAAAAAGGAGCGCAAAATTTGATTAAGTCGAGTATTAATCCTCCGGTGTTTTTTTCGTCACTGATCTGTATCGCTATTCTGGTGTTTGTCGGCGCGGTTTGGCCGAATGAGGCACAGGAATTGTTCAAGGCAGCTCAATCTTGGCTGGAGTTGAAGGCGGGTTGGCTCTACATCATGGGTGTGGCGATTTTTCTGGTATTCATCATCTTTGTGATGGTGAGTCGCTTCGGTGATATCAAGCTTGGGCCGGATCATGCCGAGCCGGATTACAGCTATAAGAGCTGGATTGCCATGCTGTTCTCTGCCGGTATGGGAATAGGCTTGATGTTCTTTGGGGTCGGTGAGCCTGTGATGCATTATCTGGCGCCGCCGGATGCGGATCCCCATACAGTTGAAGCCGCCAAAGAAGCGATGAAGATCACCTTCTTTCACTGGGGTATTCATGCCTGGGCCATCTATGCGGTAGTGGCCTTGAGTCTGGCCTACTTCAGTTATCGGCATAAGTTGCCACTGCTGCCACGAAGCGCACTTTACCCTCTGATTGGCGAACGTATTTATGGCCCTATAGGTCACTGTGTCGATACTTTTGCCGTATTGGGTACCATGTTTGGTGTGGCTACCTCTTTGGGTTTCGGGGTATTGCAGGTTAACTCGGGGCTTAATTATCTATTGGGTGATATATTCCCTATCAATACCGGGGTGCAGGTGGCACTGATCATAGGTATTACTCTTATCGCCACAGGCTCTGTGTTTTCCGGCCTTGATAAGGGGGTAAAGCGCTTAAGTGAGCTTAACCTTGGGCTGGCTTTTGTGCTGATGATGATAGTGCTGCTGTTTGGTCCAACCGTCGCTCTGCTGCAGTCTTTCGTGCAAAACACAGGTGGTTACCTGAGTGAACTGGTGAGCAAGACCTTCAACCTTTATGCCTACGAGCAGAAGAATGATTGGCTCGGTGGCTGGACTCTGCTTTACTGGGGCTGGTGGATCTCCTGGTCACCTTTTGTCGGTACCTTTATCGCCCGGGTCTCCCGTGGCCGTACCATTCGTGAGTTTCTGGTGGGGATTTTGTTTGTTCCCAGTGGTTTCACCTTCTTGTGGATGACGGTTTTCGGTAATTCGGCGATAGATGCCATCATGAATCATGGCGCAGAATATCTGGCTACTGCGGTTTCCACCGATGTATCGGTCGCCCTGTTTACTTTCTTTGAGCATTTGCCGCTGTCCAATCTGCTGTCCATTATCGCCGTGTGTCTGGTGGTGACTTTCTTTGTGACTTCGTCAGACTCCGGCTCTTTGGTTATCGACAACCTCACCTCAGGCGGTGATGCCGATGCACCTGTATGGCAGCGGATTTTTTGGGCTTTGATGCAGGGTTTAGTGGCTTCTGTACTGCTGCTCGCCGGTGGCTTGCAGGCGCTGCAAACGGCGGCGATTGCCAGTGCCATGCCGTTCTTGTTGGTGATGTTGCTTATCTGCTTTGGCCTGTTCAAGGCGTTGCAGGATGACTGGCTCAAAATCAATAGTGTGCAGCTGCATACCACCAGTGTGCAGTACGCCAGAACCAGCGTGTCCTGGGAAGACAGAATAGATGTGCTGGTGTCGCATCCCTCTTACGAGCAGGCGCGGCGCTTTGTCGACAACGTGGCAACACCGGCGCTGTCCAAGGTCTCTCAGGGATTTTTATCCCGCGGTATCAATGCTGATCTCCAGTACGATGAAGACAGGGTGAGGTTGGTTATCGAAAATGAAGAGGTGCAGACTTTTGTTTATGGCTTGCGGATCCGTGCCTTTACGCTGCCTGTGACCCATCAAACTCAGGAAGAAGGTGAGGATGAATCACAAAATAACTACTTCCGGGTTGAAGTCTTTCTCGAACATGGTGGACAGTATTATGATGTGATGGGTTATACGGAAGAGCAGATCCAGGCAGATGTGGTGACTCAGTATGAGAAATACCTGCACTATCTGCATCTGTCCAGTGCAGAATATGTAGAGGGCCACTAAGCGGCCCGTTCATCGGAAAAGAAAGATGGCAGAACAGAGTAAATTGGATCGGGTGCTGGCACAGGCCCGTGAGTATCAGGCGAGTCGTGAAAAAGGCTATCGGGAGCAGGCGCTCAAGCTGTATCCCTGGGTTTGTGGCCGCTGTGCCAGGGAGTTCACCCACAAGAACTTGCGTGAGTTGACTGTGCATCACAGAGACCACAATCACGACAATAACCCTTCAGATGGCTCTAACTGGGAGCTGTTGTGCCTCTACTGCCATGACAATGAGCATTCCAGGTTTGAAGAGCTGGTGCAGTACGGCGACACCAGTGAAGCCAAACAGGCGCCGGCCACTTTCAATCCGTTTGCCGATCTCAAGGCGAGAATGGCAGCCAAAGATTGACCGCCTATCTTGCTCGGCCTGATAAGGCGTAGGCTACTCAATGGAAACCGTCTATCCAAGGGCGGTTTTTTTATATCAAAGGCGCTGATAAAAGCGGTTCTGACCTTGGCTTTGCGGTGATTTTGATACTGATAAATATTCTCATTAACCAGTAAAAAACCTTGTTACAGCTAGGTTTGCTTCGCTTTACTCTTTTGAATAACCCAGTATTGTTGAAAAAGTCGCCAATGGAATTTGAGCTGAGTAGGAGAATTGCGACAAAGTGTGTTTTGCCCCAGAGTTTGCGTTGGATTGTGCGGCCTGCAGTTTTATACTCGTCTGACAATTATTTCAAATCAAGATGGAAGCAAGCAAAATGACATTAGGGTCTCCTAAGGTAAGTAAGACACATTCTTTTATGACTGTGTCACTTATCGAGCTATGGGAACGTTTCGGTTATTACGGTATGCAGGCGCTTATCGTGTACTTCATGGTACAGCGTCTAGGGTTTGAGGACAGTCGCGCCAACCTGGTATGGAGTGCCTGTGCCGCATTGATTTATGTGTCGCCGGCGATTGGTGGTTGGGTCGGGGATAAGATCCTCGGTACCAAGCGCACCATGTTGCTCGGTGCCGGTATTCTGTCTCTGGGTTATGCCTTGATGACAGTGCCAACCGAAAACACCTGGTTCCTGTTTTCGGCTCTGGGGGTAATTGTTGTCGGTAACGGTTTGTTCAAACCCAATGCCGGTAACCTGGTGCGTAAAATCTATGAGGGGGACGACTCCAAGATAGACAGCGCCTTTACCATCTACTACATGGCGGTGAATGTAGGTTCTACTTTCTCCATGTTGTTGACTCCCTGGATTAAAGATTACGTCAACGCCAACTATGGCAACGAGTTCGGTTGGCACGCGGCTTTTGCCGTCTGCTGCGTGGGCTTACTGGTGGGACTGGGCAACTACGCCATGATGCGTAAAACTCTGGCCAACTATGGCTCAGAGCCGGATACCCGTCCGGTGGAAATGAATAAGCTGTTTGCGGTACTCGGCCTGGCGGCCCTTTCTGTAGTGGCTTCAGCCTTTATCCTTGAATATGAAGATGTGGCCCGCGCCTTTGTTTACACCGCAGGTGCAGCCGTACTCGGTATCTTTATCTACCTGATTAAAAACAGTGAAACCAGTGAGCGGGCCGGTTTGATAGCCGCCTTGGTACTGACGGTACAAACTGTATTCTTCTTTGTGTTCTACCAGCAGATGTCTACCTCGCTGGCGCTGTTTGCCCTGCGTAACGTCGATTGGAACTTCCAGGCCTTCGGTGTCGATCTGTGGACTTGGTCACCGGCGCAGTTCCAGGCCTTGAACCCTATCTGGATCATGTTGCTTAGCCCTGTGCTGGCCTGGGTTTATGCCTCTGCCGGACGTAACAACAAGGATATTTCCATCGCTGCCAAGTTCGCACTGGGTTTTGCCGTAGTGGCGCTGGGTTTCTTCATCTACAGCTTCGCCGGTATGTTCGCCGTCGATGGCAAGACCTCTTCCTGGGTGATGATCTGGGGTTACGGTGCATACTCACTCGGTGAGCTGCTGGTCAGTGGTTTGGGCTTGGCGATGATTGCCCGTTACGTACCTGAGCGCATGGGTGGCTTTATGATGGGGGCTTACTTTGTCGCCTCGGGCATCTCTCAGTATCTGGGGGGGGTGGTGGCCAACTTCGCCAGTGTGCCGAAGAACATTACAGATCCGCTTGAGACTCTGCCTATCTATACTAGCTTGTTCAACAAGTTGGGGATTGCGGCGCTGGTTTGTACCTTTATCGCGCTGGCGGTATTGCCGCTGATGCGTCGTCTTACAGAAACTCACCATTCCCATAACGGTAATGGCGCTGCCGGCTCAGCGCAGTAATGTCTGAGTGACCCATAAATTCCAAAAAGACCGCAATAGCGGTCTTTTTCTTTATTGAAGGCTTGGTTGCCTTGAACGCTTGAAGTTGTATCACGCTTTTTTTGCTTTGCTCTTGTCGCTGCGCCCAAGCCTGGCCTCTGCCTCGAGGTATTTGTCTCTACTGATAATGCCGCTGTTTTCCATGCCCGAAAAAGCGCGTTTTCGCTCCGGGAGTTTGGCAATAATGGCGCGTTTATCTTCGTCCGGGCAGCGGCTCCAATTGACGATTTCATCTATATGGCGCAGGCAGCCCATACAAAAGTCATCTTCATTGAGGCCGCAGCGCGCCACACAGGGAGATTGGATCATTCAACATCCTTTTTATCAATATTCTGTTCAGCGGCCGAATGTAGCGCCGTGAATTGGCGCGATTGATTTCGCTCGACCGATTTCACTCGACCATTTCGTTAGATTGAGTTCGTTAGATTGAGTTCGTTCGATAGTTTTGCCAGCTTGAGGGCACCAGTCTATTGTGGCAGATGCCGCGGTAACAGCTTTGAGCAAATTTATACCTGAAAACAGCGGCGGCAGCTTTCGTTGCCAGGCCGCCAGGAAAAATGATGACTCGGGCTTTAGGCATAGTTTATTGAAATAATTATCCATTTTTAATCAATTTGTTATGTGAATTTGTCTTTACTGCTGGTTTTTCCTTTGGCTGTAAAGCTATCAGCAAGCGGGAGACTCAACCCCAGCTTGCGCAAAGGCTTTGCCCCCAGTTTGCTGCTTTGGATCGCTATTTTCCTCAAAGGCAGCCAGGGGCTATAATGCAGCCCTTTTAAGTTAATCGGGCCAGTAAAATGTGTGACTGCCAACAGAATTCCTCCCGGCAAGCCGAGCCAGTGGCTTACAGGGTTGAAACCCGGCTGACGGCAGTTGATTGCAGCTTGCCCGAGGTGAAAGCAGAGCTTCAACAGCTCAGCCAATTGTTGCTCTCAAGCCGCGAGCTTTGGAGTGTCAGAAGTTTCGAGCACCACAAGCTTCCCTGGCAGCAGCGCTTTGCCAAGCTGGCCGCAGCGCTCTGGGCTATTGATGACGATGCGCTCGAGACTGTCGATGCCAGTCAGTCATTGTTGTTGGCAACCCTTTGGCCAGCCTTGGCTGCAGGTTTGAGCGAGCAGGACTTGGCCCTGTGGGACAAGAGACACTTTGCCTGGCAGCTCTTTGATTATCCGGCACCTGAAAAGGATAATGGCCAACCTAAGCTCTGCGCGGCAACCGAGGCCCGGCTCAGTGCCGGTATCAAGGGCCGAAAATGGCAGCAGATAAGCCGCTTTGCCAATACTATAGCCACCCATAACAACCCCTTTCCTTTATTGGAGTGGTGCGCCGGGAAAGGGCATCTCGGGCGCCTGCTCAGCGCCTTGAGCGGCAAGGCGGTATTGAGCCTGGAGTGGCAAGCATCTTTGTGCGAAGCCGGCGAGCTAGCGGCAAAAAAACGTAACTTGCCGCAGCAATTTGTCTGCGCCGATGCCTTTGCTGCCGAGCCTTGTTATCTCAAGCCCAAGCAGCATGCCATTGCGCTGCATGCCTGCGGCGAGCTGCACCTGACGCTGTTGCGCCGCGCGGTTGCAAGTGGTACCGCCGTGGTCTCGGTTTCCCCTTGTTGTTATCACCTCTTGCCCTCCGGCGATATCACCCCCTTGAGTCTAGGTGCCCAAGAGCAGGCGCTGCGATTGGATAAGGCGGCGCTGCAACTGCCGCTTAATCACAGTGTTATTGCCAATCAAAAGGCGCGCGCCGACAGGATCAAAGAGGTCAGTTGGCGGCTCGGATTCGATAGTCTGCAGCGTGAAGTGCGCACTCGGGACACTTATCTACCACTGCCTGCTGTGCGGCAGAGTCAGTTGTCCGGCAGCTTTAAGGAGTTCTGTCTTTGGGCCGCGGCGCAAAAGGGAGTGCTATTGCCTGAGGCGGTGGATTTTGCCGCCTATCAGCACTTGGGGGAGCAAAGGCGCAGATTAACCGCCCGTATTGACTTGGCGGCACATCTGTTTCGGCCGGTTATTGAACGGTACCTGCTGCTTGATAGGGTCTGTTTCCTGTTGGAGGCAGGTTACCGGGTACAGCTCGGCGCCTTTTGCGAACAGGCCACCACGCCGCGCAACGCTTTGATCCATGCCTGGTTGCCTGGTGGCCGATAAATGAAATAACAAGGCCCGCTTGGACAGAGATGTCTCGCAAGCGGGGAATTAGTCGGCGCCAGGTACCGGCTTAATGCGTTTTTTATTGAATACCCCGGCGTTTCTTGGTCAAATGACGCCAGCCTGGGGCATAAGAGTTAATTATCACGACCCCAAAAGATAACAAGGGCACAGAGCGCCCGAGAGAGCGATTGGCTTTTCATGAATTATTCCCGTGTGTATATCAATAGTCTGGCTTATGAGTTGGCGCCGGAAATGGTGTCCAGCCGCGAGTTGGAATCCCGGCTTGCGCCGCTTTATCAAAAGTTTCGTATCCCCATTGGGCAACTCGCTGCCCTGACAGGCATTGAGGAGCGTCGTTGGTGGCCCAAGGGCTTCAAGGTTTCCCAAGGTGCAGTGTGCGCCGCCCAAAAGGCGCTGGCCGAGACTGGGCTGGAGCCCAAAGCACTTGGCGCCTTGGTTTACACCGGCGTGTGCCGTGACCAGCATGAGCCGGCCACGGCTTGCGCTGTGGCTTCTGCCATAGGTATCGGGCGTGACTGCGCCGTTTTTGATATCAGCAACGCCTGCCTGGGAGTCCTGTCCGGTATTCTGGATGTGGCCAACCGTATTGAACTGGGGCAGATCCGCGCCGGTATGGTGGTGTCCTGTGAATCATCCCGGGAGATAGTCGAGGCGTCCATAGAGCAGATGCTGGCCGATCCCAGCATGGCAAACTTTGCGGCGTCTCTGGCCACTCTGACCGGCGGCTCAGGTGCCGTGGCCGTTATCCTCACAGATGGCAGCTTGCCGCTTACCACCTCCCGCAAGCATCAGTTGCTCGGTGCCAGTCAGTTGGCGGCGCCGGAGCATCATCAGATGTGTCAGTGGGGTTTTGTCGAGGTCGGTAACCGCCTCTACCGTGAGGTGATGCGCACAGATGCCGTTGCCCTTTTGAAGGAGGGGGTGGAGCTGGCGCGCCAGACCTGGGAGCAGTTTTTGCAGCAGCGCCAGTGGCTTGCCGGACAGGTGGATAAGGTTATCTGTCATCAGGTGGGTGCTGCCAACCGAAAGCAAGTACTGGGCGCCCTGGGCATTGCCGAGCACAAAGAGTTTCCCACCTTTGCCCGCCTTGGCAATATGGGCACTGTCTCTTTGCCTGTGTCGGCGGCGCTGGCCCATGGTGAAGGCTTTTTGCAGGCAGGCGACCGGGTGAGCTTTCTTGGCATAGGCTCTGGACTCAACTGTATGATGCTGGGGCTGCGCTGGTAAGCTCTTGATATAGGCTTTAGACAATGCCCATTCGACAGAGCCCATTAGAATAGTGCCTAAATAACCAAAATTAACAACAGGATAGCCAATGGCCACCCTAGATACACTCTTCCCGTTCAAGCGTCATTTCATCACGCTCGGCGGCCACAAACTGCATTATGTGCATGAAAAACCCGCCGGAATTAACGGCCGACGCCCCGATGCCGTGGTGATGGTGCACGGTAACCCCAGTTGGTCTTTTTACTACCGTAACCTGGTGCAGGCGTTAAGCGACCAATATGAATGCGTGGTGCCGGATCATATAGGTTGCGGCTTGTCCGACAAACCGGGCGATGATGCCTATGACTATACGCTGGCGCAACGTATCGACGATCTGGAAGCACTGCTGGACAGTCTGGATATTCGCAGCAATATCACGCTGGTGCTGCATGACTGGGGCGGCATGATAGGCATGGGCTATGCCGCTCGCTATCCCGAGAGGATTAAACGCCTGGTGCTGCTCAATACCGCCGCCTTTGGTTTGCCAGAGAGCAAGCCCTTGCCGCTGGCGCTGAAAATCTGCCGCGATACCGCGCTTGGCACCCTGCTGGTGCGGGGCTTTAATGCCTTCTCGTCCGCCGCTTCCTATGTGGGAGTCAAACGTGCGCCCATGGCTGCGGATGTGCGCCGCGCCTACGTGGCACCATTCAACTCTTGGCAAAATCGGATCTCTACTTTGAGGTTTGTTCAGGATATTCCGCTCAAGCCCGGTGACAGAAACTGGGAGTTGGTACAGTCGATTGATGCCAGTTTGCAGCAGTTTACCCAGGTGCCGACCATTATTCTTTGGGGCCTCAAGGACTTTGTCTTTGACCGGCACTTCCTTGAAGGTTGGCAGCAGCGCTTGCCCAAAGCCGAGCTGCATGCCTTTGCCGACTGCGGCCATTATATTCTTGAAGACGCCAGTGATGAGGTGATAGCCCATATTCGCCGCTTTATTGCTGAAACGGCAGTGACTAAAAGCGCCGACGAACAAACATCTAACGCTGACGAAAAGGCATCGGCGGAAACCGCCTTAGCCGGGAGCGCTGACTGAGATGCTCCCACCCGCCGAAGACTCGCAAATGGCTGCCAATGAACCGGCCCCGGAGGCAAACTCTGCCAAGGGGCACAACCTGTGTCGCCACCTGAAACAGGCGGCCATCAGCCAGAGCGAGGACCTGGCGGTTGCCGTGCAGCGCCGCCGCGCTGGCAAGTTCAGTTACCAGGAGCTTGATTTCAAGACCCTGGACAGCGACAGCGACCGACTCGCTTGCGTGTTGCTCGACTATGGCTTCAAGCCCGGGATGAAAGCCGTGCTTATGGTGACTCCTGGGCTAGAGTTTTTTGTGCTTACTTTCGCCCTGTTCAAGGCGGGGATTATCCCTGTGATGGTGGACCCAGGTATGGGGATCGCCAAGCTCAAGCAGTGTCTGGCCGAAGCCGAACCCGACGCCTTTATCGGGATCCCCAAGGCCCATGTGGCCAGATTGCTGTTCGGTTGGGGCAAACCCAGTATCCGCTTGTTGCTGACGGCAGGTGAAGGCTTTCTTGGCCGTAACCCTCCTTGGGGTGGCAGCAGTGTCAGCCGTTTGCTGGCCAGGGCACCTGAGTCAGTCACATTTCCCATGGCGCAGCTCGGCGCGCAGCAGATGGCGGCCATCTTGTTTACCAGTGGCAGCACCGGCACTCCAAAAGGCGTGGTCTACAGCCACGGTATGTTTGAGGCGCAGATAACCGCGCTGCGACATGACTATGGCATTCGTCCCGGCGAGCGGGATCTGTCGACCTTCCCGCTATTTGCCCTCTTTGGTCCGGCGCTGGGGATGGCATCGATAGTGCCTGAAATGGATGCCAGCAAACCGATAACCGCTAGACCGGAAAACCTGTTTGCCGCCATAGAGCACTATGCCTGCAGCAATATGTTTGTGAATCCCGCCTTGCTCGACCGTTTGGGACAGGGCGGAAACGGGCGCCGGCTGCACAGCCTGAAGCGGGTGATATCCGCCGGCGCACCGGCCGATCCCAAGGCGATAGCGCGTTTCTCCGCCATGTTGGCCGAGGATGTCGAAGTGCTCAACTCCTATGGTGCCACCGAATCCCTGCCTGTCTCCATGATTGGCAGCAAGGCGCTTGGCGCTACCGCCGCCATCACCGACAAGGGCGGCGGCATCTGTGTCGGTAAGCCGGTATCCGGAATAAGGGTCAGTATTATAGGGATCAGTGAAGAGGCCATCGACAGCTGGTCGCCGACTCTCGAGTTGGCGACGGGAGAGATAGGCGAAATCGTCGTTGACGGCGCTGTGGTCAACCAGAGCTACTATCGCCGCGAAGGCGCCAACAAGCAGGCCAAAATTGCCTATGAAGGCAGGCAACTGCACCGGATGGGCGATCTCGGTTATCTTGATGCCGAGGGCCGCTTGTGGATGTGTGGCCGTAAGGCCCACAGAGTGGATGTCATTGAGGACGGTGAGCTGCAAAAGCGCTATCTGTCTATTCCCTGTGAGCGGATTTTCAATACCCATCCTCAGGTTAAACGTTCGGCCCTGGTTGGCGTTGAACTGACGCAGAATAAGCCTGGCGGCGGTGGGAAAGTCCAAGAGAGCACTTTCTCTTATACTACTGGCGCTGATAGCACTTCTCTTGATAGCACTTCCCCTGATAGCACTGTGCCCGAAAAAGCGCCGCTTATCTGCATCGAGCTTGAGCAATCCCTGTCGCCAGTCGAGCAGCAACAGCTGTTTACCGAGTTGCAGGCACTTGCCGACAAGCAGCCACTGACCCGGGGCATCAGGCATTTTATGTTGCATCCGGGGTTTCCCATGGATGTGCGCCACAATGCCAAGATATTTCGCGAGCAACTTGCCGTTTGGGCGCAAAAACAGTTGGATGGAAACGGCTGGAAGCCAAAATAGATAACAGAGACAGAAACCCACTATGGCCACATCTGCACCGCAATCTCAATCACCTGAGTCAATAGCCTCGTCATCACAGGACTGTTCACTGGCCTCGTCGCAGGATTTGCCCGCGGCTTTGTCACAAGAGAAAGGGCATGATGAACTTCATCCCGAGCTGTTGGCGCTGGCCCGGGAACTCGCGACCCGAGTCAAGCGGGTATTGGTGACAGGCGCCGGAGGCTTTTTGGGAGCGGCCATATGTCGGCCGCTGCTGGCCGCCGGTATTCAGGTAGTGGGGGTGGCCAGGGGCCATTATCCGGCGCTCGAGGCCATGGGAGCCACCATGGTGCGCGCCGATATTTGCGACAAGCAAGCATTGAAACAAGCCCTCGATGGCTGTGAGCTTATCTTTCACGTTGCCTCCAAGGCTGGAGTCTGGGGCAGCAGAGCAAGCTATTTTCGCCCCAATGTGTTGGGGACAGAAAACATCATCGCCTGCGCCCGTGAATTGGGGATTGGTTATTTGGTCTATACCAGCACGCCGAGTGTCACCTTCGATGGCAAGGATGAGGCAGGTATCGATGAGTCGGTTCCCTACGCCAGGCGTTATCTCAACCATTACGGCGCCTCCAAGTCGGAAGCGGAAGAGTTGGTGCTGGCCGCTGCCCAAAACGGCTTGAAGACAGTGGCTATTCGGCCGCACCTGATTTGGGGGCCTGGCGATCCTCATTTGGTGCCCCGCGTGCTGGAGCGAGGTCGCAAGGGCCGGCTCAAGTTGGTGGGCCGTGAAGACAAATTGGTGGACACCATCTATATCGACAATGCCGCCTTTGCCCACCTGAGTGCGGCCAGAAGCCTGCTGGCCGAACCTAGCCGCTGCAATGGCAAGGCCTATTTTGTCAGTAACGATCAGCCCCTGACTATGGCGGCCATGCTCGACAGCATTCTTGCCTGTGACAATTTACCCGCGGTGGAAAAGCGGGTGCCAGCCTCTCTGGCCTACGCCATTGGCGCCATGCTCGAAGGAATATACCGACTGCTGGCTATCAAGCAGGAGCCACTGATGACCCGCTTTGTCGCCAAACAGCTTTCCTGCAGCCACTACTACGACATCTCAGCCGCCAAGCGTGACTTGGATTACAGGGTCATCGTCAGTATGGAGCAGGGAATGAATAAGCTAAGGCGCTCTCTTGGTCACTCGAGCTAAGGAAGGTGCGAATAAGTCCTCGTGGCCTTCACTTTTGTAGAGAGTGGCTTACACAGCAATTGGCGTTCAAGGCATCTGACTGAAGGCATGCCGGGGCAAGTCGAAGTCGGCTTCCCTAAGCTCAAGAAAATCATAAGCAAATGATATGTTGCAGCTGTTGTCCGGCACAAAGCCGGCGCTTATTTATATCGAATTCAACGCCAAACGTATCAGGCTCACCCTTGCCGACAGTCGCCTTAGCCTGGGACAAGTCAGCCTTGAGCCCCTTCCTGAGGTGGCGCTGCAAAAAAGTGAAATAGTCCAGCCAAGGTACTGCACATAGCATAATCCATCACCGGCGACATTTTTTGGAGCGCGAACCAGGGGGGCCCGCTCAGGATAATCAATGTATCTGCTAATTCTTCTTGATGATGCCGCGAGCCGTTGGCAAACGGCACAAGAGAAAGTGTCCAGTAAAAGGTTATCGGTGTTAGCGAACAAAGTATGTTAAATGTATGATTTTTTGTTACAAGTTTTGCGGGTCGCAAGGTTTAAATCATGCTAGCTTGGTCATCATTTATCTCTCCGGCATGAGGAAACTATGCTCAGTATCGAAGCCCTAAGCAAGACTTATGATAACGGTGTTAAGGCTCTGGATAATGTAAATCTACAGGTAGAGAAAGGGATGTTTGGTCTGCTCGGTCCCAACGGTGCAGGCAAATCCTCTTTGATGCGCACCATAGCCGCATTGCAAAGTGCCGATAGCGGCAGCATTAGTTTCGACGGCATAGACATTCTCAAACAGCCGCAAAAATTGCGCCAGACCCTGGGGTATCTGCCGCAGGATTTTAATGTTTACCCCAGGATCAGCGCCTGGGACTTGCTCGATCACCTGGCTATTCTCAAAGGGATCAACAACAAGGGTGAACGGCGTGAGATGGTGGATGGCTTACTGGCACACACCAACCTTTATCAACACAAGAATAAGGCGGTCAGCGGTTTTTCCGGCGGTATGCGTCAACGTTTCGGGATTGCGCAGGCGCTGCTTGGCGACCCCAAACTGTTGATTGTTGACGAACCCACTGCCGGCCTGGATCCTGAGGAGCGCAACCGTTTCCACAACCTCTTGGTGAGCCTGGGGGAAGAGAAGGTGATTATCCTCTCGACCCATATAGTGGAAGATGTCTCGGAGCTTTGCGCCAATATGGCGGTGCTCGCCGCTGGTCAGATCCTGCTGCAGGGTAATCCCATGGATTTGGTGGCCTCTTTGGAGCAAAAAATTTGGACTCGCACCGTTAGCCAGGCCGAGGCCAGCGAGCTTGAACAACAGCTCAATGTGATTGCCAAACGCCTGTTTGCCGGTCGCACTGTGCTGCATGTCTGGGCCGATTCGGCGCCGGAAGGTTTTACTCAGGCAACGCCGGGGTTGGAAGATCTTTATTTCAGCACCCTGCATCGCCACCGCAACAGCAAGCCGGTTCAGGCTGCCTGAGGAACTGCCCATGTTTGTTTCCATGTTACGCTTTGAATGGCGCTACTATCTGCGGCAGCCATCTTTTTATGTTGTATCTTTGCTGTTGTTTTTAATCAGCTTTCTATCCGTTGTATCCAACAATGTGCAGATAGGTGGTGGCGGAGAGGTGCTGAAGAACAGCCCCTTCAGCATTGCCCAGACCCTGCTGATCATGAGCTTTATCTCCATGTTTGCCGTGGTCAACTTTGTCGGTAGCACAGCGGTGCGCAACCAGCAGCACGGGATGGAGGAACTGATCTATTCCAAACCGCTGACACCGCTGGCCTATCAGTTGGGGCGTTTTTTCGGCAGTTATCTGGTGGTCATGGCGGTGTTTTCCATGGTGCCGCTGGCGATGTGGCTCGGCTCTTTTATGCCTTGGGTCGATGCCAGCCGTTTCGGTGAAAATCGGCTCAGCTATTATCTGCTGCCCTTGCTGCTGTTGGCCGCGCCTAGCCTGTTGCTGATATCGGCGCTGTTTTATGCCATGGCCAGCCGTTTTCGCTCCATGATGGGTTTGTATCTGACCGCCGTAGCACTGCTTATTATCTATAACCTCACCGGCGAACTGGCCAGCCAGCCGCAGTTTCGCACCCTGGCGGCCATGTTGGATCCCTTTGCACTGCGCACCTTTGCCGACCTTACCCGTTACTGGACCATAGCCGAGAAAAACACCCAGTTGGTGGAGCTGACCGGTGTTATGCTCAGCAACCGCGCCATGTGGCTTTCTCTGGCTGTCATCTTGCTGCTTGTAGCCAAGGTTTGGCGCCAACCAACACTTACTCGCAAGAAGGACAAACGCGCCGGCAAGCAGTCTGCAACCCCGACATTGCAGCCTTTGCAGCAACTGAGCCGCGCAAGCTCGCCATCGACTTCGGCGCAGTTCAAGGCTCGAGTCGGCTTTGAAATCCGCCAGGTGCTCTACACAGCACCGTTTGTGATTTTGGGGCTGCTCACCGTCTTTAACCTGGTTGGGCCCATGTTCGGTGATTTTGGTTGGTATGGTACCTCCAACTGGCCGCTGACCCAGGACATGGTCGATAATATTGCCGGGGCCACCGGCTTGTTGATGGTGATAGTACTCATCTACTACAGCGCCGAGATTGTCTGGCGTGAGCGCAACTCCGGAATGGGGGACATAGTCGACAGTCTGCCGGTGCCGAACCTGGTGTTCTGGGCTTCCAAACTGGTGGCTGTGGTGTTGGTGATGGCGCTGCTGTACCTGTTGGCGACCCTGACTACAATTACGTTCCAACTGTTCAAGGGGCAGTACAATCTCGAATTGGCTCAATACGCCATCAGGTTGGGCTTCTACTATCTGTTGCCACTGCTGATGTCGGCGGTTTTGGCGTTCTTCTTTCAGGTACTCAGCCCGAACAAGTATGCCGGTATGGGGCTGTTTGTCGCTTACTACCTGACGACCTTTGTGATGGCAAGTTGGGGATTTGGTCATTCGCTGTATAACTTCGGCGCTTCCCCTTACCTGGTTTATTCGGATATGAATGGTTACGGCTGGGGACTCTTGAGCCACAGCCTGTATATGCTCTATTGGGGCGGTTTCTCACTGCTGCTGTTTGTGCTGGGTTATGGTCTCTATCACAGGGGGCCGAAACAGCCTCTGAAACACAGGTTTGCCCTGCTGGGCGGTCAGCTGGGGGCCAAGGGACGCTTGCTGGCGGCCTTTGGTGTGCTGCTGTTTGTTGCCAGCGGCAGCTATATCTTCTACCAGACCAAGGTGGTCAATCATTACTATACCAATGATGAGGAAACCGACCTGCGTGCCGACTATGAGAAGAAATTCAAGCAGTATGCGTCTTTGCCCGTGCTGACCACCACTGCAGTCAAGGCCGACATTGATATCTATCCCGAGTCACGGCGAATCGAGGCCGATATCAAGCTTGATTGGGTCAACAAACAGGACAAGCCGATAAGCAAATTACTGGTCAGTCTACCGTCCCACACCCGCGCGGAAGATCTCAGTATCACCTTACCGGGGGCGACTCTGGGCGAGTTTGACGATAAGTTCAATATCAGTTGGCTGGTGTTTGACAAGCCGTTGCCGCCGGGGGAGAAAATCAGCGGCCGCATTCATTTGATTCGGGAAACCCAAGGGGTTGAAGAGTCCAACTTCGATCTGTCTGTGGTCGAAAACGGCACCTTTATCAATAATATCGAGCTGCTGCCTCAGTTTGGGTATCAGGAAGGTTATGAACTCAGCGATCGCCACGAGCGTGAGAAACGTGGTCTTGAAGACAAACCAAGAGCCAATAAGCTGGAAGACACGCGCTTTTATCGGCAGAACTTCTTTGGCGTAGACGGCGACTTTATCGACTTTGAAGCCACGGTTTCCACCTCGGGCCAACAGATGGCACTGGTACCTGGATACCTGCAGCGGCAATGGCGTGAAAATGGTCGCAACTTCTTCCATTACAAGATGGACAGCCCCATGGTGAACTTCTATTCGATCCTCTCCGGACGTTTCGAAGTGGACCGGCAGCAGTACAAGGGCATAGTGATCGAGGTGTACTATCATTCGGCCCACTATTGGAACGTGGAGCGAATGATAGAGTCGGTGCAAGACTCTATCGACTATTACACCCAGGCTTTTGGTCCCTATCAACACAAGCAACTGCGCATAGTAGAGTTTCCCGGTTATCGCTCCTTTGCCCAGAGTTTTGCCAACACTGTGCCTTACTCTGAGCGTATCGGCTTTATCACCGACCTGCGCAACTCGGACAATATTGACCCCGTCTATTATGTGACGGCCCACGAAGTGGCACACCAGTGGTGGGGGCATCAGGTTGGTGCTGCCGATGTACAGGGCAGTGCGGTTATCTCCGAGAGCCTGTCACAATACTCGGCGCTGATGGTGATGGAGCACAAGTATGGCCCGCAGATGCTGCGCCGATTCCTCAAGTATGAGCTTGACCGCTACCTGCGAGGTCGCTCATCGGAAAGCAAGGGCGAACAGCCGTTACTGCGCAGTGAAGGGCAGGGTTATATCCATTATCAGAAAGGCTCGGTGATCATGATGGGGATCCGTGACCGCCTGGGGGAAGAACGGCTCAATGCCAATTTGAAGGCATTCCTTGAGCGCTACAAGTTCCGCGGCGATCCTTTCCCGACCACTCTGGACCTGCTCAGCTATCTGAAGCGGGATACGGACGGCGCCGAGGCGCGTTTCATTGAGGACTCCTTCTCTGAAATCAGCCTCTATGACCTGCGTCTGACCGAGGCCAAGGTAACCGAAACGCCGGAAGGCCAGTTTAAAGTCAGTCTGGATATCTATGCCCAGCGCCGGGTCGCTTCAGAGAAGGGCGCTGAGCAGGAGGTACCGCTGGACGAGTGGATTGATATAGGCGCCTTCAAGGTCAACCCGGACAAGCTCAAACAGGATGAACAGGTGCTGTCGCTGCAGAAATACCGGCTCAAGAGCGGCGAGAATCATCTCGAACTGGTGCTGAGCGAAAAGCCTGCCTATGTCGGGGTCGATCCCTTCATCAAGCTGGTAGACAGGGATTCAGGGGATAATATTTTCAAGCTTTAGAAAACCTTATAATAATTTCTTTCGTTTAGCCAAATGCCTCGCAATTAAGTTTGCGAGGCATTTTCTGCTCATGTATTCCCTATCAATTCAGCGGCGCCTTCCGCGCTGACGGCTATTCAACTCCTTAGTTTGCTGTGCTCGACTATAGTTTATGAATATAGCCAGCCGATGATTAATTGACTTGTCTCGTCATAGGCACTCTATACCATCGCCAATCTGGCTGGGTTTCGAACGGCTGACAAAGCTTTGAGTGGCTCAAACTTCTATAAGGAATGGGATTATGTCTATGGTCAGTGCCAAAGAGTTTGCCGACTGGCTTTATAAGCGCTTCGAGCAGGTAGAACACGGGGTCAGCATGAGTCGTGAGGATATCAACCAGCTAACCGGGCGGCAGAATTTTTCCATGGTATTTGTCCATGATATTCACTATGAATTGATGCAGCACGGTATGGCGTTTGTGACAGATACTTCTCGTGAGCAGTTCTTTCTGGTGCGTGTCTGCCCCATGCCTTGGCGGCAGCAACTGGAGCAGCAATTTGACAAGGAGATCTTCAACAATGTCATCTCCATTAATATGTCCCGCTGAAATAGTTGCATCTATCTGTTTGTCAGTCACAGGTGTTATGAAAGCCGAGCGCTCAACCTTCCTTAGTCCTTAATTGCCGCTGCCAACACCCCAAACTGACGACAAACAGCTAGCTTAAGCGGGAAGACAGGCGCTAAAGCCTGAGTAAAATCATAAAATTAATGCAAATTCACTTGTCGCGGACCTGAGTTTTTCTTACTTTGGAATGAAACTGATTATCAAAGAGGCCACTTATGAATACTCATCTGGAGCTGCAACTGAAACATTGGCTGGAGATAGATCCCGACCCTAAAACCCGGGATGAGCTGTTGAGTCTTAAAGCCGAAGGCAATGAAACTGAATTGTCAGCTCGCTTTGCCGGCCGTTTGGCCTTCGGCACCGCCGGTCTCAGGGGCGTGGTCGGCGCCGGTCCAATGCGGATGAACCGTTTGGTTATCCGCCAAACCACAGCGGGCCTGGGGCAGTATCTGCTCGCCCAGGTCAAGGATGCCGCCAGCCGCGGTGTGGTGATAGGTTTCGATGGCCGCCATGATTCACGTACCTTCGCCCATGATGCCGCCAGCGTGTTGACCGCCATGGGGATTAAGGTGCGACTCACCGCCAAAGTAGCTGCCACGCCGCTGGTGGCCTTTGGGGTGAAACACTTTGAAGCTGCCGCCGGTATCGTAGTGACCGCAAGCCATAACCCGCCGCAATACAATGGCTACAAGGTCTATTGGGGCAATGGGGCGCAGATCATTCCGCCACACGACTCAGGTATTGCTGCCTGCATTGACAAGGCTGCCAATGAAGAGCTGCCTTGGCTGGAGCAAAGTGAAGCCACCAAGCAGGGTAAACTCATCTGGCTGCAGGATGATTTCTATCAGGATTATCGCCGCGGTGTGTTCCATGCTGATGTGTTGCAGCACAAAACAGCGCCAGAAAGGGTGAGCCTGGCCTATACCGCCATGCATGGTGTTGGCGCAGAAATGGCCAAGACAGTGCTCAAGGATGCCGGTTTTACTCAGGTTTATTCTGTCGCCGCCCAGGAAAAACCGGACGGTGACTTCCCAACGGTTAAGTTCCCTAACCCGGAAGAGAAGGGCGCCATGGATCTGGTGATTGCCGAGGCCAAACAGCATCAGGCGCTGCTGGCCTCGGCCAACGATCCGGATGCCGATAGGCTGGCGGTGGCCGTGCGCCGCGATGACGGCGAATATCAAATGCTCACCGGCGATCAGGTGGGAGCCTTGCTGGGCCACTATCTATTGTCTAAGGCGCCGGCCAATCAGCGTCTGCTGGGAACCACTATCGTATCTTCAACCTTGCTCTCTAAAATCGCCAAGGCCAATGGCGGTGAGTTTTATACCACGCTTACAGGTTTCAAGTGGCTCACCAATGTTGGTATGCAGCGCCAGAGCGACAACAATAAATTCCTGTTCGCCTATGAAGAGGCGCTGGGCTACACAGTGGGCAGTATGGTGTGGGATAAGGACGGCCTGTCGGCGCTGGTGGCTTTTGCCCAGCTGACAGCCGAGCTGGCGGCGCAGGACAAAACCATCTGGGACAGACTGGAACAACTCTATCGCGACTATGGCTTGCACCTCAATACTCAAGTGAGCATAGCGCTCAAGCCGGGAACGCCCGATATCGGGGCCCATCTGCGGGCCAATCCCCCCGAGTCCATCGCCGGTATGGCAGTATTGGTGATCGAGGATCTCAAATCGGCCGAGCGACGTTACGCCGATGGGCGGCGGGAGATCATCGAATTACCGGCCAGTGATGTGTTGACCTTCCACCTTGAAGGTGGTGCCCGGGTGATAGTGCGTCCCTCGGGAACCGAGCCCAAGATCAAGTGTTATTACGAGGTGGTTGAGCCTATGCTGGCCAGCGACAGTCTGGCTGATGCCGAAAGCCGCGCTAGAACTGCATTGGATGCCTTCGTCAGTGGCCATCAGGCATCGTTACCCAAGTAGATAATCGGGTCGGTGATATTTGACATAGGAATTGATCCATTTTGAGAGTGAAAGAAAGGCATTGACGAATACAAGCGCCAAATGCGGATTAGTTTGCCACTTTTTTAGATAATCAGGCATGTTTTACTCATTACTTGGCTGAAAAATAAAACGGCGTTTTAATAGACAAAGCATAGAGACAACAAGGGCTGCAGAAGGATGGTTAAAATCTCTCTGAAGCCCTTAATTTTATTGATGTTCGTTTAACTGTTTTGCATCGGGTTTTTTTATCCATAAAAGGCCTGCTAGAATAGCGCAATTTTGTGTGCTTTCTCGCGGTGAAAGGAACCCCTAGTGGAATTTTTATACGAGTACGGACTATTTCTTGCCAAGGCGATTACCCTGGTGGTTGCTATCGGCGCCATAGTGGTGATTGTGGTGGCATCGGCAGTAAAACAAAAGAGTGACAGGGGCGAGTTGAAACTGACTCATCTCAGTGATGAACTCAAATCGCTCAAGCATCATCTCAAGGCTGAGCTCTTGGGCAAAAAGGCGTTCAAGGCCTATGAGAAACAACTCAAAGCTGAGCAAAAAGCCCATGACAAGGCACTGGATGCCGGGGACGTCAAAGATCCCAAGGTATATGTCATCGAGTTCAAAGGCGGCATAGAAGCCGCCGAAGTCGCGTCGCTGCGGGAAGAGATCAGCGCTATTTTGGCTATTGCAGAGGAAGGGGATGAAGTCGTAGCCAGTGTTGAGAGTGGTGGTGGCATGGTTCATGGGTATGGCTTGGCAGCCAGCCAACTGGACAGGATCCGCAGTGCCGGATTGCCGTTGACTATATGCGTGGATAAAGTAGCTGCCAGTGGCGGTTATATGATGGCCTGCGTTGCCGATCGTATTATTGCTGCACCGTTTGCTATCATAGGTTCTATAGGTGTTGTTGCCCAATTACCCAACTTTAATAGGCTGCTGAAGAAGCATGACATTGATTATGAGCAGCATACCGCCGGTGACTTTAAGCGTACTCTGACACTCTTTGGTGAGAATACTGATGAAGGCAGAGCCAAGTTCCAACAGGAACTGGAAGAAACCCATTTGCTGTTCAAAGACTTTGTCGGTCGTTATCGGCCGCAACTGGAGCTGGACAGGGTTGCAACAGGTGAGCATTGGTATGGTCAGCAAGCTATAGAGCTGGGACTCATAGATGAAGTGGGCACCAGTGACGACCTCTTGCTGAAGCTGGCCTCGGATCGGACTGTGATCAAAGTGAAATATCAGCTGCGTAAGAAACTGGCCGACAAGTTGGCTCACAGCGCTTCTTTGATGCTCAACGCCTGCTATAACAAGTTGGCTGAGAAAAATCGACCAATCTAACCTTTGGTATCTCGCTAACTCGATAATCAGACCCCGGCTTCCCGGGGTTTTTTATGCGGTGTGTCTTTAATTCTCTTGCTGGATACGCTAAAACCATTTTTGGTAATTAACAAAAAGACAACAATGGCTATGCAGATCAAATACCGAGCCAATATGATGGTTGGGGATCAGGCGTACCCGGCTTTTGAACTGGCCAACCTTATTCGTTTTATTCAGTCACAATTGGGAACCGAGGCTGCTGAAGAGATATGCCTGCACATAGGTACGGGTATCAATGAGCTCAAGGAGTGCCAATGGGTAAGGGTTTGGCAACTCAGCGCCACGATAGCGTTTCTAATGCAACGCAGTCGACGTGAGGATGTTAGCCTGTTGGCCGGGCTCTACACTCGGGTAACTGATTTGGGTTTTCTGTTGCCTTTGCTTGGAGAATGTCGGAGCCTTGGTGAGTGCCTGGAGTTTGTGCTAAATCATCCCAAGTGGGTGGGCAGCTTTGCTGATCTTTTACTGCTGGAGGATGAGCATCAAATCCGTCTGCGCTGGCTTAATACCGGCCGGGCCGAACCGTTAATCTATCGTGGTGAATTTCTTCACAGTATAGGCGCATTACTGAGTTTGGCGCGGGAGTTGACCGGACAAGAGATTGTTTTTAACGCTATCAGTGTTACCGGCATCTTGATGCAGTCTGCAAGTTTGGTAAAACTGGCCAAGCGGGTGGAGTTCCAGAGTGATTTCAATGAATGGCGCCTCGACAAATCTTGGCTGACGCTTGCGGTGGATCTGACTCAGTTCTCAGGTCGCAGTCAAAGTTTTGAGCAGCAGAGTTCGCTGGTTGAAAAAATTATTGACGAACTTGATGGCGATTTCCCCTTGGTGCCAACGTTGGAAACCATGGCACTCAGGTTACACATGAGCAGTCGTAGTTTGAGGCGCAAGTTGGCGGCCCTCGGCAGCAGTTATCAACGCCTGGTGGATCAGCAAAGGTGTCAGCGAGCGGTAAGCTGGATCCTCGAAGGCCAACTGTCGGTGAGCGAGATTGCCGAGCGTTTGGGGTATAGTGATAGTTGTCACTTTCGTCAAAGTTTCAAGCATTGGCTCGGGTATCCACCCGGTTATTTCAGCCGTTTGGGGCAGCAAAACTAACCAAGGCCAGGTTCATTTTATCCTGACCAGTTTAGTCATAAATAATCTGCTGTTGAGACCTTTGCGATTCTGCGATAAGCCTTTTGCACTGATTCAGTGGATCTCCCTGACGCTGGAAAGCGTGTTGTCTTGCTGTTCCAATTGATAGGTCAGGGTTTCAACATCAATAAACAGGGTTTCGGGTTTCAGTTCTCTGTTGGGTTGGCAAATACAGGCCGCCAGACGGTAGTCCAGCTGCAGGTGATGAAATTTGTTGTATTCTTCGCTGAACTTGTTGATTTTCTCATTAATCCGTTCGATGACCTTTTGGGCTCCCATCTTATCGACGTTGAATAGACCGAGGGCGAACAGTTGGTGGTTGATGCGTCCCAATAGGTCAGTATTGCGCAGCAAGGCTTGCTGCACTTGTTTGGCAAAGAATTCCAGCAAGTGAGGTTGGTTAACTGTTTCATGTATGTGAGGGCAAAGATACAATAGCGCCAGACTCTGGTGATCTCGCAGATGGCGATACCATTCACGGTGAAAGACTTCCATAAAATAGGTCCGGTTATAGACCCCGGTTTCCGGATCTCTGAAACCCGAGTTGCTGAAGGAATAAATCATGGGTTGGCTCCGAGCTAGTGACTGCTACAAGTATAGTTAACCAATCCATCTACTGAGTTGTGACAGGAGAATAACGACAATGAAAAAAGGGTTTTTGCTGTGCTCTATTATTTTGGCGTTGAGCGGTTGCTCTAAAGAGGAGAGCAGTTTGGTGACTCAGCCACAGGCGGAGCAACAGCCCGCTGCGGCAACGGTACAAACGGCAGAGCAGGCTTACCTCGCCATGGTGGATCAATTTTTCAAGGATTACCTCAAGCTTGAGCCCATCTACGCCACCTTTGTTGGGGTCAATGACTATAACGATACTTTCGGTGGCGACCTCTCCGAGGCCTACCTCAAGCAGCGCCATGAACTTAACAGTCGCTACGCCGCCCAGGCCAAGACCATAGACAAACAAGCTTTGCCCGAACAGTTGCAACTCAGTTACGACATGTTTGTTTATGACAGGGATATGGCGTTAGTGGATGAAACCTTCCCCAGCCGTTTTATGCCGATAAGCCAGTTCTACAGCACAGTGATTACCATGGTGCAGCTTGGCAGTGGTGAGAGTGCCCAGCCTTTCAATACCCCGCAGGATTACGCCAACTGGCAGCAGAGGGTGAAAGGTTTTGTCAAATGGACAGAGCTGGCGAAACAGCGTATGGATGAAGGCATTGCCAGCAAGGTTGTGCTGCCACGGGTATTGGTCGAGCGGCTTATCCCTCAGTTGCAGGCGCAGTTGGTGGATAAGCCTCAAGATAGCATTTTCTACGCCCCTGTGACCAAGATGCCCGAGAGTTTCAATGCCGCCGAACGCGCCTTGATTGAGCAGGAATACCAGCAGATGATCAGCCAAGAACTGCTGCCGGCTATCGCCTCACTCAAGCAATATTTCGAGCAAACCTATCTGCCGGCCTCGCGGGCTACTGACGGTTGGTGGGCGCTGCCTAACGGTAAAGTTTGGTATCAACATCTGGCCAATGCTCATACCACAACCACTATGGCTGTGGACGATATTCACCAAATCGGCCTCAAGGAAGTGGCGCGGATCCTCGATGAAATGGACAAGGTGCGCCAGCAAGTGGGTTTTGAAGGTGATCTCAAGGCCTTCTTTGCTTCACTGTCATCCGAGCCAGAATACTTCTTCAGTGACAGGCAGGGCTTAATTGACGGCTATATGGTGCTTAAGGACAAGATCAATGCCGTATTGCCCGGTTACTTCAATGTGATGCCCAAGGCCGACTATGTGGTGAAGCCGGTTGAAAGCTTCCGTGAAAAATCGGCCGCGGGAGCTTCCTATGAAGCACCGGCCGTCGATGGTAGTCGTCCAGGGGTGTTTTACATCAACACCTATAACCTGAAAGCTCAGCCCAAGTGGGGCATGACCACTTTGTCATTGCATGAGGCGGCGCCGGGTCACCACTTCCAAATAGCCATCAAGCAAGAGCTGCAGGGCGTGCCTGAGTTCCAACGTTTCAGCGGTTATACCGCCTTTGAAGAGGGCTGGGCCCTCTATGCCGAATATCTTGGAATAGAGATGGGTTTGTTTGAAGATCCGTACCAATATTTCGGCAAGCTCTCGGATGAAATGCTGCGGGCGATGCGTCTGGTGGTGGATACCGGCCTGCATGCCAAGGGCTGGAGCCGTGAACAGGCGATTCAGTATATGAAAGACAACTCTCCACTGGCGGAAAGCGACATCATCGCCGAGGTGGAGCGCTATATGGCAATTCCTGGTCAGGCACTGTCTTATAAAGTTGGTCAGCTGAAGATCCTGGAGCTCAGAGCCCGGGCCGAGAAAGCCCTGGGGGATAATTTCGACCTCAAGGCCTTCCACGATCAAATCCTTACCACAGGTTCCTTACCCATGGCGGTGATGGAAGCCAAGATAGATCTCTGGATAGAAAAACAGCTGAAGCAAAAAGCATCAGCCTGAGACTGAATTTAAGTCGAGTCTTTGATAAGCAAACTCAAAACGCCGTCATCTGACGGCGTTTTTTAGCTTCGACTCACGGCCTGCCATTATTGTTGTGTCAGTTAACTTCTGACACAGAATGATATTATACTGGCCGGGTTTGTTCGGTGACCGACCGAAAAAAGGCCACTTGGCCAAGATTACTGAGGAGCAAATTATGGTACAGGCAACAGCAAGACATCTACTGGTAAAAACCGAAGCAGAATGCGCCAGCTTGAAACAACAGATTATCGATGGCGCCGATTTTGCCGAGTTGGCCCGTCAACATTCTGCCTGTCCTTCTGGTGCACAAGGCGGCGAGCTGGGCTCATTTGGCCCGGGAATGATGGTGCGTGAGTTTGATGAAGTGGTGTTCAGCGCGCCGCTCAATGAAGTACAGGGGCCGGTGAAAACGGCTTTTGGTTTTCACCTGCTTGAAGTTACCAGTCGCGGTTAAGCTGTAAGAGTTTAAGCAAGTGATAGAAATCTATACCGATAGACTCAGGCTCAGGACTCTGAAGGAGCAAGATTGGCCGGCGTTTCTGGCACTGCATTGCGATCCTGAGGTGGGCCGCTTTGTTAGAGATCCCGAACCCGAACCACTGCTCAAAGCCAAGTTTGAGCAGCGAAGCCAGCCTTGGCGTTATGAGTCCGGCGACTGGCTGACGCTGGTGATTGAAGAATTGGGCAGTGACAGCTTTGTCGGCTTGACCGGCTTTTACTGCGTCGATCCTGAGCTGGCGCAGGCCGAGGTGGGTTACCTGTTGCATCCAGATATGCAGGGGAAGGGCTATGCCACTGAGTCGCTGCGCGGGGTAATAGATTGGGGCTGTTTGAGCTTCAATATTCATAAGTTCATCGGTCACTGCGCCAATGATAATCTGGCTTCGGCCAAGGTCATGGAGAAGTGCGGCTTCGAGCTTGAGGGAATATTGCGGCACAACTTCCGTATCGGCGATCTTTGGGTGGATGACAGGGCCTATGGCTTGCTCAGTGATGAGCGTCGTTGACTTCTCTCCCCCAAGCGGATGCTTGCTGCTATAATCCGCCCCAAATAGAGTCAATTCCAGCAAGGCAAGGTCACAGTGACACAGAAAATGAGCGAATTCACCCTCAATAGCGGCGATGAGTATATTGAGCTTTATAAGGTGCTGAAGGCAGAAGGCATGACCAGTGCCGGCGCTGAGGCCAAGCATGTGATTGCCGAAGGGCTGGTGCTGGTCAATAACGAAGTTGAAACCCGCAAGCGCAAGAAATTGCTGCCGGGCGATCTGGTCAGCTTCAACGGCGAAACGGTTAAAATAGTGGCGGCGCAATAAGCGCAAGGGGAACAGAATGCAATTTCCAGATGATGACAACGGCAAGATGCTGCAGGCAATGCAGGAGTCGGGTATCGACTTGAGCAAGCCTTTGGATGTGGACTTTTTCCTGGTGTTTGATGATCAGCGCGACGCTGAATCGGCATTGGAAGATTTGAGTCAATCCGAGCAGGCAGGCGAAGTTGAGCTGCAGTTCAACGAAGAGATAGAAAAGTGGGAGCTGATTGTCTGCATCAATATGGTGCCCGAGTATCAGGCATTGGTGGCGCGCGAAACCGAGCTGAACAGCTTTGCCGCCGAGTTTGATGGTATGACAGATGGTTGGGGCGTGATGCAGCATCAGGACGGCGATGACGAGTTTGCCGATGATGACCATGAGTGTGATGAGCACTGCCACCACTGAAGATAAGTGAATTTTCCTAAGCCACCCAAATTTGGGTGGCTTTTTATTCTCTAGCTTTTTATTCTGCCCCCACTGATTGCCAATCTCAGGGAGAGTGATATGGCCAAACACATCAGTTTTGGAACCCCGGTCAACGACGCCGAGCGCTGGGCCTTTAAACTGCTGGGTGATGAGTTACCCAAAGATTATCTGCTGCTGACCAATATTGAGATCCCGACTCAGTCCGGGCAAGCGATGGAGGTGGATGTTCTGGTGGTCGGCGAGTGGGGCGTGTATGTCATCAATACCGCAGCCTGAGCCGCATTTATCACCCCAATGTGGAGCGGGTATTGGCCTTTGGCGAACTTGGCGGCAGCGACCGGGTCTTCATTGCCAGGGCCTGGGAGCGGGGCGTTGCTTTGGATTGCACCGAGATCCAATCGCCGCAACAGGTGATAGGCTGGTTTAGACAGTTGCTGACGGCGCTGCAGTATCTCCACAGATTGGATATCTTCCATCGAGCCATCTGCCCGAAGAATATTATTTGTAATGGCGACCGCGCCGTGCTTTTGAACTTTGGCCTGGGTCAGGACATAGCGGCCAGACACTATGCTGCTCAATATGCCGACCCGGATCTCTGGGCCCTGGAAGGAGATGCTGAACGGGATCTCTACGGTTTGGTGGCCAGTTTTATCGATGTGTTGACCCCTATAGAGCTCAAGGGCGATGCCGGCCCTGCAGGCATGCTCAGGGCCCTCGAGGCTTTTGATCCCCGTTGGTTGGGAGAGTCTTTGTTTGCCATGTGTTACAAGGTGCTGCGCTTAGAGGTCAACCTGGGAGACAATAATGACTATATGCCGCTATTTGGTTTTAACTCATAAGCAGCACAACTACGAGTGACGACTGAATATGAATGCATCATGCACAAACTCACTCGATTTTGGGTAAATGATTATTTTGGGCATGGATGATAAGAAACAAGAAATGTGACGCCTGTGCAATCAAGGTGATTAAGTCATCCAACCAAACTGCATGGTCATAGTGTTGAGCTCCTAATCCAGTCTCTGGCTTTGAGTCTGAGAGGAAGGATGTTTATACCTGTCGTCATTGTAATACCGAAAAATATTGTAATTGGATCTTGAGTTTGCTGATTATCTCGGGAGTTAACATCCACATTACAAATAGCCAAGCTACTACAGGGAGGTTTTATGGCACTTATTTATGAGGTTCAGGTTCGGGGAGCGGCCAAGGTGTTGGTATATGAAGTCAGCTCCCGCGCGGCCGCCGATCTATTGGTTTATCGAGTCGACAGCCGCGGCGCTACGCACAATCAGGATAGTCTCTGGTATCAGGTGGCGAGCCGCTCAATGGCCACGTCACTGATTCATTGGGTCAGCCATCGCAGCGCCGCTGATCTGCTGGTGTATTTTGTCAGCAGCCGCGGAGCCAGCGGTTGGCAAACTCAGCACCCGCTCAAAGGCCGTTTGTAACCCGGCTGCTTTTAAATCCAGGTAAAGAGGACGCCGGGAAGGTGAATACAGACTTTTGGCAACGACGGATGCCCGCGGTCATCAGCTATTGACCGTCAGCTTTTCATCCCGCGCCGGCCGACCTTTGAAAGCCCGTTAAAGACGTTTTACTGACAAGGATTTCCATGAGATTTGTATTTTTGCTTTGTGCCTTGCTGTCTCTGACTGTATTGGCCGAAGAGCAGCGTTTTACACTTGCGGCCGGGCTTATCGATGAAGCCGTGACAGTTCAGATTGCTTTGCCCGAGAGTTATCGACATTCAGACAGTTTTCACTACCCCTTGCTGTTGGTACTTGATGGTTCGACCCAGTTTCATCATGTGGCATCCAGCGTCGGCTTTTTGAGCACATACGCCATAGTGCCGGAAATGATAGTGGTGGGCATAAGCACCCGCGACAGACTCAAGTACTTTACTCCCACAGAGCCGGAAGATTTCGCCGCAAGGGCGGGAAAGGCTGATGTTTATAACCGTTTTATCGCAGAGGAACTGCTGCCTGCATTGAGTGAACGTTACCGTCTGGCGCCTTACCGGACGATATTTGGCCACTCTTTGGCCGGGCTTTACAGCAGTTATCAGGCGCTCGGTCCGGCGTCTTCCTTCAATGCCGCGATAGCCATTAGTCCCAGCCTCTGGTGGGACGATGGCACCTTGATTACAGATTATGACAAATACCAGGCTCGCGAGCGCAAAGCGCCCATGCGCTGGTTTCTCAGTATGGCGAGTGAGCCAGGCGAGATGGCGCAGGCCTTTGACGCCATGCTGCAAAAACTGGAAACCAAGAAGCCGTCAAAGCTACAGGTTTTCAATGCCCGTTTTGCCCGAGAAACCCACGACAGCACTCCCTTGATTGGCAATGTCGAGGGGCTTAAAGCCATCTTCAGTGGCTGGAACGCGGTACCACAAGTCGATGTGATGTCGCTGCAACAACTGCTGGCGTTCTACAGGGGAAAAACTGCCGAGTATGGCTATACCTTTCCGTTGTCGGCACATCAATTCAACGTATACGGCCTAAAGGCCGCCTATGAGGGCCAAACTACCTGGGGCGTTGCCATATTGGAGCAAGGAGTAGAGAAATTCGCTCGCTCGGAAATCCTTTGGGACAGCCTGGCAACGGCCTATACGCTTAACCAACAGCTCGATAAGGCAATGGCGGCGTCTATCAAGGCGCTGCAATTGGCCAGGCTGCATGATTCGGTTTTTCTCGAAGAGATTATGGCTCAGAACCGGGCGCTTGAGCAAAAACTGAGTCAGCCCTAACTCAGGTCTTTTACCTACCAGGCCCGGGATTTCCCGGAGAAGATTTACACCTGTTATGAGAGGAATGCCGTGTTTCGTGGATTAAATGAGATAAAACAACATATTGAAGAAGGCAATCTGGACTATTTGCGCCAGCATATGCCGAAAGCCTGGTCCCAATATATGTTCAGGATAGAGAAAGACCCGGCCGGGCTTGAGATCATCTCTTATCTCAGGGCGAACGCCGTTATCAAGGACTATCAAATCTATTACCTTATGTATTGCCGTGTGACGTATTATTCCGAGCCGAAGCAGTTTACGCCGCTATTTGACATCATCAAAGTCAACGGCCCGGATGGCAGCTTGGTCGAAGACGACCCTGAACATCTTTACCGGCTGTGTCACGATGTTTATCTCGGTTTTATTAGCGCGTTTATTTCAGTGGGTGGCCGCTTGGACCATAACCGGTTGTTGGCATTGGTCTTTGCAGGAGAGTCTGACGCTTACGCCATTTTTAATTTTCTACTGCCCAGATACGCCTTCTCCCATAAGGCACTGGCTACGGCGGCGGCCTGTTTGTTTTACAATGAATACCATTTGAATGGAGCCGGTGAACAGGCTTTGGCAGCCTTGCTGAGTCGGGGCATAGCGTTGGATTACTGCTTTGATGATGACAGTGAATTCGGCGAATATGCTTGCTTGGCGGCATTGATCTTCGGTCACAACCCAAAAAGGTTTAACCAGCTGTATGCCGATGGTGTCGAGCAGGCGCTTGTCGACAGTTTCGATTGGTCGTTCCTGCTTACCGAGCATGAACTGACTCTTGAGCATATTGAAGCCCTTAAGCTGTTGTCCCTCAGCGCTACGTTACCCATAGATGAGATTGGCGAGTGCCTGTTAGAAAGAGAAGATGAAGCACTGCTGGCTGCTTTTGACTCCCTGCGCTGATGTCTTGGGCTGAAGAACTTTATCAATCACGGCGCGAATGGCCGTTGAGGCTGTGAGCGGGAAACTCAGGGTGTTGTAAGAAGTTGCCGACTTTCAAGGAGCGAAAAAGTATGAATCTACTGCTGCTCAGTAATCACCAAAGCGCAAGAGGCCGTGAGGCGCTTGCGTTTGTTATTGAGGCTCTGGGGCTTAAAGGGCAAGCGGGTGGTTACATAGGTTCAGAGCCTGATCCCGAGGGGGACTTCTACCGGCCAACACAGGCGTTTTATCAAGGCCTTGGCATAGGTCTCAACACCTACCTGGATTTTGAACAGGGTTTTAACAACACTGTGATGTAGAGGTTACTGGATAAGCCTTTAGTGCATCTCTCGGGCGGGGATACTTACCGTTTTTTACATGGCTTGCATAGTCGCAATCAACAGCAGAATCTCAAGAGTTATGCTGCATCCGGACATCTCTTGGTTGGTGTCAGTGCCGGCGCCATGCTGCTGACTGCCAACATAGAAACCGCGGCGCTTTGTGGTGACAGCAATACAGTAGGCCTTGAAAACCTGAAGGCGCTGGGCTTGGCCGACCTTTTATTTGTGCCCCATGTGGTTCATTCGCAGAGCCGAGACCAATCCCATGGCCTCAGCCAAAAACGGCGTGCAAAGCAATTGGCAGAGCGGCATGGTTTGCCCGTTTATCTCTGCTCGGATGAAGACGCGCTGGCCATTATTGATGGCTATCTTCACAGTTTTGGCGCGTCGGAGATCATCCTGCCAGAGGCTATCGCCTGAGCCCTGCAGTGCAGCAGTGCCTGTTCATCGGGATGACAAATCCCATTTATTGGGGTAGTTTGAACATTATTGATGGCTTATGCCAACAAGGCCTTAAGGAAGCAAGGCATCACCCAAGAGGAAGCAAGGATGGCAGCAGAACTGATCAAATCGTCAATGACTACAGTGCAGAACGGAGTGGCCAAAGCCGATGGCAAGATTTCTTTGACCGGCAATGAACTCAAGTTTGTGCCTTTCAATCAGCAACTGGGGCTGGGGCCCTACACTCTCAAGCGAGATGATATCTGCGCGGTAGAAAAGTGTCTGGCTACTGGCGGCGGTATTTTTCCTATATCGGCAGATGCGCTGCGGATCATTCTCAATGATGGCAAACGCTATGAGTTTATTCTGGCAGATACCTCAGAGTGGCTTACGCTGCTGTAATTTTGTGCCTCTTTCGGCAAAAGCGGCATAATCGGGAGCTGAGTATGAGAGTACTGGCGATGGCTCAAGGGCAATGGTATTTGTTGGAGCATGAAGGGCAGCTATATCTGGACGTGCTTTGCCGACATAACAACCGCTTTATGGTCCAGCTCAATGAGCGGGAAGTGGCAGAGTATCGCCGCTCCGGCAATGCCTTTCTTAAACAACAAGCCCGTGATATTCAATATGCAGTACCTATTCGCAAGGGGACTCGCTGCGGTTTCCAAGGGCGGGATCAGCGTCGTCAACTGGGGGAGTTGGCCAATACCGCGGAATGTGAATGGCTGGCGGCTAAAGAAGCTGAGCAGTGACCAACGGAGGCACAGCTTCAAAAAAATTTTTATAAGGAAAGCCGTGCAAGCAGTATTTAAGCAAACCGAGGGTGATTACCTCTAAGCCGTTATTGAAGTGGCGGGGCAGCCGCTTACTGTGATGGATGAATTCGGTGGTGACAGCCTGACTTATGGTGGAGGGCTTTGTTATCGGAAGATGTTTCCGGAAAAATACTGATACTGTCGCAGCGATTTTTGGGCGCTGTGTATAAGCCGGTGCGTCTCTCGGGATTGCAATCATGCTATCAAAGGCCGCATAATCGAAGCCGGCCTTATCCAGGTCTCATATCTATACCTAGGTGCCTTAAGGCTTTCAAATCAAGGTCACGGAAAACCCAAGGTTTTGTGACAGTTATTCTGATAGGAAAAGGAATTTTACCTCAATGCTTCTGCAATCTTTTATCGACCATCTGCCACCCGGCGCAGATATCAAATCAGTATCGGCGCCAACTCTTGCCAAATATCAGGACCATTTGCCCGAGTGCTTATTGGAACTGTGGCAACAACATGGCTTTGGCCACTATGGTGATGGTTTAATCCAACTTATTGATCCGGATGAATACCTGGACAATCTCTGGGGCTGGCTGATGTTGGATGAAGACATGAGTCGCATCCCGTTCGCTATCAGCTGTTTTGGCGACATTTTTTATTATCGGCTCCTGAGCGATGAAGGGGATGAAGATATCGCTTTTATCGATCCCCACACTTCACAGACAGATGTGCTCACCTGGAACATGGAAGACTTCTTCAACGACTGGTGTTGTGACGATGAAGTGCAAACCAGCTTCTTCAGGAAGAGGGAACTTCAACAAGTCAGCGACCAGCAAGGCAGGCTGCAGCCAAACCAGATCTACTTTTACACCCCGGCACTGCGTCTCGGGGGTGAACCAGCTATTGATAAGACTCAAAGAGGCGATGCCAGAGTGCAACTGGACTTCTTGCTGCAGTTGGCTCTGGAAGCCTAGCCGCGAAACCAGGATGAGAAATTGAACCGGGCTGTGGTCATAGTTTACTGCCTGGTCTGATACGCTCGGCAAGCTGGTTTTATCGGCGACAAGACGGAGCGCCATGAACGTATGCTGGTTGGCCGCCGGGCTTATCTTTATTTACGGTTTGTTGCGGATTCTGGGACAAGGCTCAGGCGGCGCCGAAACCATCATGACAGGTTTGGGTGTGGCGTTGCTGCTGTTTTATAGCCTGATCATTAACTTATTTGCCGCGCCATATCTGTTTTTTGGTGCCGCTCGGCAAGTGGGATCCAATCAGGCTTTGAGCACAAAGCGGCATATTGGAGAAGCGAGCCAAGCAGAGTGAGTTCTTATGTTTGCCCATCTGTTTCGAAAACAAAAAATAAAGCAATATGCCCGTAGGCTATCCAGGGATTTGCTAAAGCATTATGGCAAGAAGAGATATTACTCCAGAAATCAGCTGGAAAGGGCTTTAATCAGACAAAAGCTCAGGCGTCCTCCCAGAGCCTGTGATAGTCATGGCGGTATTTCGACCAACGAATATTATGCCTATGCCATGTACTGCTCACCGGCCGAATTTTCCCGCATTTCGATGCAAACCTCCATAACTCAAGGTTCCAGTGAGCCGGACTATGGTCAACTGAGAAGGGAAGCTGCGGAGGTTATCTTTGGTCGGCCACAGGATTTTACGGTCGCTAGCCTGCATGAGGCCAGTGCCGGCCATAGTGCAGCGGAAACCGCCGCTGCGGATCCGGGGTGTGATTCTGGCAGTGATTAAGCTGAAAGTGAGCGAGTTGGCCGTGGGTGCTTGACCTTTGTTTCTGCGATGACCACTCCTGGCTGACAGGCGATCTCCGGTCAGCGCTGTAAATCGGGCAAAAGGGTTGGAAGCTTATACTCAGGGAGAGGGAATGCCGGAACTATTGATCCAGTTTGTGCTGGGTTTTGCACTGCTGACGGGCGTTTTGGGCTGGTTTGCCTTGATGTTTGCTTCGCTGCCCGGCGCCGAACTGCATCGCAGTTTGTCGATGCGTCTGGTGCGAGGATTGTTCTACAGCTATCCCCTTTGGGTGTTGGTGCCGCTATATCAGCTTAAATACACCATGGTAGCAAGCTCAATGGGTTTGCTTTGGGGGATAGTTCCAATGCTGCCTTTGCTGTTAGTCTGGTTGATATTTACCCTTCAGGGGCGGGAGCTTAAACGGCGGCAACAATTAAAAGCGGTATCAAAGCCCAGAACCAAACAGGAGTAGAAGGGCAAACATGGCTAAACCAGAGGCTGTTAATGCTCAAGTGATACCCATGGCCCATTGATACCGCAAGATTGACCAAATAATCAAGGAGGTTTAGATGGTGACTATCGCTGAGCTGCAAGCTTTTATCGAACGCGAGCTGCCACAGAGCGGTATTGTGATTGAACATCTGGGAGATAAGTCGGCCAGAGTGCGTAAGCCGATAACTCAGGCGCACCTGCGCCCCGGCGGTACTGTCTCAGGGCCGGCCATGATGGAGTTGGCCGATATTGCCATCTATATCGCCTTGTTGGCGGAAATAGGCATAGTGCCTCTGGCGGTAACTACCAACCTGAATATCAACTTCCTGCGTAAACCCAGCGCCGAGTGTGACATAGTTGCCGATTGTAGGCTGCTGAAACTGGGTAAATCATTGGCGATTGCCGAAGTGTCTGTGTTTTCAGATGGACACAGCGAAGTTGTGGCTCATGCCGTGGGCACTTATTCCATTCCGCCGACGAACTAGCCCCTAACTCCATTCAAAAATTGTTGCTGCCCTTGTGATTCGATCCTTCCAGGGGCTTGGGCCCTACTCAATGCCGAACTCGGTAACTGTGATGTATCGTTTTTTGGGCCTTCGGCATCCAGGGAGTATCTGCAGCCTGGCCAAGTGCATGCTGTAAAACTATGCCTACTTCATGTGGTTTGCGGCTCAGTCATGAACCGGCTTTGAAGCCGTAACCCTTTGTCAAAGGGGCTTCAATAAAATTAAAAAGGCTCCCTTGGGAGCCTTTGGGCTTATCTAAGGTTAAAACTGGTAGGTGACAGAGACCCCAAAGTTACGGGGATCGACTATTGCCGCATAGCCATCCGGGTAGTTACGGGCAGCCGGAGAGCGACTCAACACGGCTTTCTCATCAAAGGCGTTGTTGACGAAGGCGTTGAAGATCCAGTTGTCTGTCTCATAATTGAGCGACATACGTGCCAGCACATAGTCACCGGCAACTCGTTCCTCCGTGTTCTCAAAGTCACCATAGTACTCACCGACATAGTTGGCGGAGACACTCAAGGTAAGCTGATCTGTCAGCCAATACTGGGCACCGAGATTGGCGGTCATTGAGGGGGCCGAATCCAGTTCATTGCCCTTGGCAGAAGCATAACCTTCTCCCGGTTCCTTGATTTCCGAACTCAACAGCCCAAGGCCGCCGTGCAGGCGCAGATCCCGGGTCACCATGGCTGAGGCTTCAAACTCGGCACCATAGGTAATCACCTTGTCCATGTTGATAACCCGTCTGGCAGAGCCAGTGGCCTGATATCCGTCGTAGTCGTTGTAGAACAGGTTGGCGCTCAGGTTGATATTACCGCCATCCAGGCTGGTTCTCAGCCCAAGTTCATAGGCGTTAACGTACTCTTCATCGTAGAAGTAGAACTCATTTTCCGGGAAGCCTATCGCCGCACCGGCGGCGTTGTAGCCACGGCGACCGCTTAAGGAGACTGTGGTCTCGGCATTGATATCGTACTGCAATACCAGCTTGGGCAACTTGATGGTCTTACTGTTGTCCAGGGTATCTTCTATGGGCGTTTGCGGCTGCTTCATCCAGAAATTACGCAGCTGGGATTCCCGTTCAACCCTGCCTCCGGCGGTGATCCTGAAGTCATCGGTGACGTTATAGGTAAATTCGCCGAAAACCGCCTTGGAGTCACTATTGTCGTCGCCGCGATAAACCGTACCGCCGCTACTGTTGAAGTCTTGATCGCGCTTGAAATAGTAGAGGCCGATAAAGCCGCTGTAAAGCTCGCTGTTAAGGCCAAAATGCAGCTTGGTTTCAGCCGTGGTGTTGGACTCCTCCATACTCACCACTTGCTCGGTAGCAGGATCCTTGTCATAGGTATCCATCACCCAGTGGTAGTTCATTCTGGCCAGCAAGAAGTCGACCGAAAAATTGTCACCGATCCTGTAGTCCAGCTTGATGCTGCCGGTATCTGATTCAGTGTCCATGTTTCTGGGGTTGATGGGCTGATACTTAAAGGGATCGTCACCACTGAAGTATTGCCGTCCCGTGTTGCCGCGCTCATGGTTTTTGGCATAGCTGAGCATGGCCTTGAGGCCGTCAATGGCTGCGGGCTCCCACAGGAGTTTGGCTCTTATTCTGTCTGTGTTGAGCTTATTCAGATCAAAGCCCGGCGGGTTAGCTTCATGGATAATCGGGTTGGCGTAAGTTTCACCATCGGTATGCTGCGCCGATAGGCGAAAGGCCAGTTCATCCTCAATCAAAGGGCCGGAGATGGCGGCGGCCGAGTCTATATATTGGCTCTCACTGCGGTAACCCACCCGAGCGGCACCCTGCCAGTCAAAAGTCGGATCCTTGGTCTTGATAAACATGGCGCCACCTATGCTGTTGCGGCCATTACTGGTGGATTGGGGACCGCGAAACACTTCAATTTGCTCTATGTCCCACATGCCGGTATCGCCGGTCAAATCCGCCATAAAAGGTTCTGCCACACCATCGGTTATGGTTGATACCCGGGTCTTGGCGCCGCCGGAAACCCCACTAAAGCCGGTGGCGGCGCCGTTACCGGAAATCCCGCGGATATTGGGCATCTGCCCTGACAGCACTACCAGGTTGGGTATTTCTGAGATGGCGTCATGCACCGACAGGTATTGCAGCGTCTTAAGCTGCTCCTCGGTGATGACAGATACAGATGAACTCACGTCTTTCAATGATTTCTCTGTCTTTTCCCCCAAAACGACAATTTTTTCGATTGATTGATTTCCGCGCTCGACAGCATCGTCGGCAAAGGCCGGTGATGCCAGCATAGCGAGCAGCAGGGCATTGAGCTTAAATCTATAGCTAGGCATGAGTATCTGTCCTGATTAACAAATGAAGCGAATGAGTAAATAAGCGTTAAGTGGGGGACAAAGTTATAGACCTATAAATACGATCGCAAGTGATAATTGTTATCATTTGATAAAATGTGATCGAATGCCGGAATACCTTTTGTAACCGGGACAAAATGGATACACCAAATGAGCTGTTGCAGACGAAAGGATAGATGGAGCAAGTATCTGAGCGCTCACAAGGTGAGTTGTCAGAGTTAAGTTTGCTCTTGGAGGGAAAATACGAACAAAAGGCTTGCTGTCGCTTTGATAATCAGGCCTTTGCAATTGTTCGGGCGCAGTTGAAGTTTACGGCTACTTGAAAGCCACACTCCGGATAAGTGAGCATGGCTTACCTGAGGGGTTATAGTCGTTTGGCGCCCGAACTCCATTTCCGGCCAAGCCCAAGGAAAACAGACAGTTATTAAACCGTCTGCTCGGTCTTGGGCGCGAGTTTGTGCCGTTTATGCCTTGATTGTTTATCATTGGGAGGCCGGTTCTTTAACGGTTTTCCCATTGGTCTTTTGGGTGAATGTGTCGCTTTTTTGCCCGTAGCTTGTCTTGGGCTTTTGCCGTCGGCATCCGGTTTTCTTCGTAATCGGCAATGTTTGGGAATTCTGGCTATCACTTCGGCAAACAGGTTTCTGTGTTTCCCGGCGGCGCCCGGGCGACTCAGAAACTCGAGATCGCCGAAGAAGAGCAAGCTTTGCTTGGCGCGGGAGCAGGCCACATTGAGTCGTTTCCAGTCGAGAATAAAACGCAGGTTGCCCTGGGTTCGCACCGTAGAATAACAGACTATCTCATCTTCGCTGCCTTGAAAGCTGTCCACCGTATTGATGCGGATATTGAACTGACCCAACCGATATTCGCCACTTGCCGCGGGCGATGATAACTCGCTCATCAGGGCACGGATCAGTCGTTTCTGGGCGCCATAGGGGGTGATGACGGCGATGCCCAGAGGCGTGGCAGGCTGATGAGTCACCCGGCTCTCAGTGGTGTTCCCCCGGTGGTTATTTTTGTCTGCCAGGTTCTTGATAAAGGTGACTATCGCCTCGGCTTCTTCGCGATTGTACTTACTGGTGCCTTCTTGTTGCTGTTGACCGGCGACATCTTTCCAAATCAAGGTGTGCGGCAGGACGAAGTCTTGTTCATTCAGTTGTCGGCCGTTGAACAGTTGTCGCTCACCATTGGGGCTGTAAAAGAGCTCGGCGACCAGATCGCCTATCTTTTCCGGCATTCGGAACTGTTCAGCCAAAAAGCTTTTGCTTGTGGGCGGCAATTGATCATAGAGGCCTTCAAAGAAACTGGTTTCCAGGAAACATTCGTTCAAAAAGGGCAATTCGTCATTGGCTTCATCTGTCTGCAGTAGCGGCGCAACGCTGGGAGGCAGTTGGAAATGATCGCCTATCAGTATCACCTTGCGGGCTCTGAGCAGAGGGATCATGAGTTCGGGTACAGTGGAGCGACCTGCTTCATCAATGATGACGAGGTCGAACCTGAGCTGATCTATGCTTTGACGTCTGGAGGCGAGCCCAACGCAAGTTGCGCCAACCAGATTATGATCTGCCAGTAACATCCAGTTGAGCTCTTTATCAAGCCTTTGTTGTTCCTGCTCTGTGCCCAAAACGCCGTACAGCCAACGGTGAGCCAGCTCAGGCAAAGGTTCGGCTTCGGTTGTACAGGCCAGGGCACTGCGGCGACTTCGCTGTTCAAAGTCATTCAGTTTTTGTTTAATGGTGTAGTCACTGAGCTTGCCACTGACCTTGTCATCGGCCCCAATTCTCAATAGCCGCACCTCTTGCTTTTCCAGCAAGGCTTGGTGTAAATCAATAAAGCGTGCCAGGGCGTTGTCTACCGCCGCATGTTGCTGCGATACCAATAATACCCGGGTCTCTGGACGATGGTGGAAAATCTGATGCAGCATCTCCACTATGCAAGTGGTCTTGGCGGTACCCGGCGGCCCCTGGATCAGAGCAAGATGCTGCTCACTGAGTGCTGTGCGGATAACCTGTTTCTGGCGTTCGGTCAGTTGGGTATTTTGCCAGCAAAGATCTTCACGCAATCTGTGTTGCCAGAATGGGTCCTGTTGCGGCGTATAGCTGCCCGGTGCCAGAAGTATCTGCTTCAGCCTGGGCTCAACCAAGGCATCGTTACGAAATGCATCCAAAGCCGCTTGTTGTCGCTGCAGCGCTTCGTCAAATAACTTGAGACTGAGCCGCAGGCTGGTTTTTGTTGCACCGACTTGAGTGGATTGCAGCTCTTGTGCCCATTTTTGCGGTAGCCTCAGCTGCAAACTACCGGAATCGATAGTCACTTCCAGGCGGTTTTGTTGCCGGGCGGGAAGGGGATTGAGCCAGACAAATTCGCCTGCAGCGGTTTCGCCCCAGTATTCGAGGGTGCAACGAGGCGAAAAACCACTGCTTTGCTGCGCTTTGAACCCGGCTTTGAAATTTGTCAGCAGCTGGTGCTGACTGTCATCGACTATAAAGTGCAGCAGTAAGTCCTGATCTTGCTCCTGCAGTTTGTCGGCCCGTCCCAGCAAGGTGATATCCAACTGCGCCTGCTGATAATCGAGCACGCTTTGCCACTGACCCAGCATCTTCAGTTGTGCCATCCGCGCCTGGCTGTCGGCTTCACTGCTGCTCAAGTGATTGATAAAGGCGACAAGGGCACTGATACCATCCGGATTGGCCAGCACACTGGACTCAAGAGCACTGTCTGCAGGGATCAACATAAAGGGCAGTTCATACCCCTGACCTCTGTCTTCAAAGTCTTCGACATCGCTGACCCGCAAACAGGCTTGCTTGGTATCAATTTGGCAGTTTAGCGCCAGAGTGTGGCGGGCCAGTCGCAAGTCACCACTGTCCTGTTCCATATCTGAATGGAGCAAGCGCCAGGGAGTTGGATCATCCGCCCGCAGCGCCATGAGCTCTTGCTCAGAAAACAGCTCCGAAGGCAGGTAAAGATAGAGTGAGCCTTCATCTGTGCCGCCGAGTTCGGCCGTGTCCAGCATATTGAGTTGAATTCTTCCCCGGGATTGCTGCTGGCCGGGACTGGCATCCAGCGTCAGGTTGTAAAGCTCAGGCCAAGCCTGTATCTGTTGGCCCGGCAACAGTTCCAACAAGGGGTTGGGAGTCATTTGCCTTGGCAGAAAGGCGGATATGGCCTTGCCTTGGGTATGGGCCAGATAGCCTTTGGCTACCCGGCGTTCAATTTCAAATGCCATTGGCCTGGCCGCCATTATCGCCTCTACCCAGGCGACACCTCTGGCGACACAGGCATAGAATAACCGGGTGCCATTCTTGCCGCTGCGTTGGTGAGTTATTTGCAATGGAATGGCTTGTGGATCGTCATAGCTGAAAAACAGCTTGCGCTGCAGGTCGTTGCTCCAGCCCTGCAAGCCCAGGTTATTGCCAAGATGCAGCCTGCTGTTGAAGGGCAGGTCTCTATCCAGTTCATCTTGCTCTACCAGCACCACTTTTCCGACATAGAGCCATTCTGCGGGTAAGGTCGGGCTCGGTGGCGTAAGCTCATCCAGGCGTTTTTTGAGTTCAGATACTGAAGGCTCGGTGTCGAGCGTATCCCGCACGGCTTTGAGTTGTGCCAGATACCAGTCGAGATAGTCTTTGTAGGCAACCAGGCGGCTGCGGGCATCTTCTACCTGACAATAACTTTGCTGCAGTGCCCGGCGCCGATAGGGGCTGAGCCCCTCATCATTGAGCTCTGTGGCTATTTGCTCGGGTAACAGTTGGAGTTCGGCGTCTATCAGACTGACCTTATTCAGCAGCTCATGATATTGAGCTTCCATTTTGGAGCAGAGTTGCTGCAGCGACTGACTCAACTGTAGAGCTTGCTGCCTGTCGTGCTCTGCCGCCATGCTGTTATAACGCCGATTGAGAGCGTCTATGTCTCCGCGCAACTCGTCGTGGCGCTGATGCTCTTTAGCTGTGGCTCTATCGAACAACCAAGCGGTCGCAGTTGCTGTGACAGTAACCCCTATGCCTATGATGATGGCTGGCAGCACTCAATAAACTCCTGGATTAAAGGTTTGGCAATTTATGCAGCAGTTGCAGCAGCTGATATTCTTCATCGCTGGCTTCACCCAAACTCACCTTACGGCGCAAAATCTCAATCGTCTGCTCGCGACTTTGATGATCCTGCTGCCAGCGTTGGTGGGCCTGTTCATTGAGTTGATGTTCATTGTCGGCCTTGAGCCTGTCGAGGGCGATTTCCTGACAGCGCTCCTGATGTTTGAGTTGTGCCTGACGTAATTCGTTGTCGGACAGCTCTATCTCTTTTAATGCTTCGGCTTTTACTCTTTCAGTTTCCGCTCTGGCAGTTTCCAGTTGGTTGTAACTCTGATAAGCACTGACCGCTTCTTTGGCTAGTGCAACGACTTCTGCGCCGCTTAGCTCCGGGGTTTTGCTTTGTGCTTTGGCTGGGGACTTGGTGCCAATACGGCTGGGAGTTTTCATTTGTGTATGCCCTCTGAACTTCAATAGCCCTGATTTAGGTGAATAGGGTTGATGATAGTGAATCGCAAATCTTTAACTAAGCTTGGTGTTACTCAAAAGCGCCGACCAAGCACAAGAGTTGTGCCTTCATTAACTCATCGGTCAGTCTGCTGAGTCGTCTGAGCTCTGGGCACTCACGGCGCGCGGTACTTCTCAGGTGTTGCAACTGTCCAAGAAAGATCTCCAGACTCTGGCGGCGACTCTGCAGCTCTGTGACAAGTTGAGTCGTCAGTTGATTGTCGTGCTGTAATCTGTGTTGCAGCAGTGTCATGCGTTCCTCGGCCTCCATTTGCCAGAGCGTTTGCTCCAGTGCCATCTGTTTGCTGAGGTTTTTGAGTTGATGCTGCAACGTACGTTTTTGAGCTTGCAACTGCTCGGTGACTTCTTTGGCACGCTGCAGCTTAAAATAGGAGTTGAGGCAGTCCAGTACAGAAATGGCGGCATCGACCCACACCAAGACAGGGTTAACCCCTTTGGCGCCGCGCATCAGTTGATAACCTATTCGGCCAGCCTGGTAGAGCCTCGCTTGCCGGGCACTGCCGACTTCCAGGGTCTTACTGGCAAACAGTGAAACAGTTTTCATTGGTTTGGCTCCAACGAGGTTTCAAATTGTGCCTTGAGTGCCGTCATCAACTGCGGCTTGTCGAGTCGCAGCGGGCGCAGGTTCTGGTTCAGAGTGATGTGACGACTAATGCCGGTATCAAGGGGCTGCTCTTTCGCGGCGATGACTTGCAACAGTTCGCTTATGGGCTTTTCAGCGCTCTTGGGCCAACTAGCGTTGCCCTCGACTCGCTCGCTGGTGTTGATAACGGCGCCGCTCAACTGGCACAAGTGGAGTCGACTGGTTGGGGGACTTGCCAGTGCTGAGTCGAGCAGGGGCGGCACTGTGTAATTGGCCTGATATTCGAGCACCGGTGCTTTTAATAGCAGTGTGCCGCGTTTTTCCGAAGTTAATGATGTTTCGCTATCAAGCTCGACCCAGGCATAACGAAGCTCTGTTTCATCGCCGATAATCTCAAGCTGTGGCTGCCAGGCAGTACGCTGCTCCTGCAACATCCTGTGATACTTGGCCGGACAAAGCTGTTGCATCAGCTCGGTTAGCTCCCCTTGATTTTCCAGGCTGGAGGCCAGTCGGCGGTTCAGTCTTTGCTGTTGCAGCACCTGCTGAATATTCCAGTCTGTTTCGTACTCTCTCAAGGTCATCCAGGGTTCGGAGGGGTTGTTTTTCAATAACAGCTGTTCATCGTGGCACCAAACGGGATTGAGTTGTGGATCCATCACATCAAGCCACAGCACAAAGCTCAGCTCAGTCAGTTCACAAGCCAGCGCCATCTGACTCCCTTGTGGGGTTAATTGGCGCAGGTCATCTTCCAGCCAGCCGAGCGCACATAAACGTTCCAGCAGTGGCGTTAGTTGTGAGCTTGTCAGTGCGGTAACTTGCTGGATCTGTTCCTGGGTTACGCCGTATAAGGTAAAAGACTGCAGTAAAAAGCGTGAGACCTTACCCAGGATCTCCAACTGCTGATGACGAAAGCTCAACCGATAACGACGCATGGGCAGCAGAATATTCAAAGGGGCTGGAAGGCTATTTGTATGGGCCACGGTTGGATCTTACTTATCTGTTTAGGCTGGAGGTTTATGTCGTGAAAGACGGCGCAAACCTTAACACGAAAGGTGAGATAAAAAACCAGACATTGAGTGTTTTTTTGAAAAAAATATTAATATATGCAACAGCTTGCATAAAATTGATTCAATATTATTTCAAAGCTTGTCAGCGAGTGTGTTATTGCGCCTACCATGAATCTGTGTCGATAGCAGTTGCCAGTGAGGTGTTAAGTAATCATTGAACATTCGTTCTGCCAAGTGCAGCTTTACTCTTTGCCAAAGACTGGGAGAATTGTTGAGTCGCAGTAAGATTTGCTCCTTGAGCCATTGTTCATCAAAGCCCGCCCATTCACCACAGACGTCGAATAAATTGGGGCCACAAACAGGCGCAACTTCCCGATACAGAATATGCTCCAGTTCTTTTAGGGAATAAGGAGAAAGAGCACATACCCGGATAATGCCGGGGTAGTGCAGAGTGACATCGGTATCGAGAAACAAATCCGACATTGCGCTCCATACCGCTTGGCGGATGGGGAGTTTTGCGGTTTCCTCCAGCATGATATGGAAGGGGGATTCAGCCATAGGATCCTTCCTTTAGGGCTGTTATTTATGCACAGAGGGTAACCAAAGGCATCAGAGACATCAAGTTATCAAGCTCTAATTGCTAATTTAGCTGGGCAGATCCAATAAAAAGGCCACGGAAGTGGCCTTAGGGGGATTTATGGATGTGAGTTTATTTGACTCTCATGCCCGGCTGAGCACCTTCATGGGGCTCAAGGATCCACAGTTCTTTACCACCAGGGCCCGCGGCCAGCACCATGCCCTCAGACAGGCCGAAGCGCATCTTGCGAGGAGCCAGGTTGGCCACCATTACTGTCAGTTTGCCTTCGAGATCTTCCGGCGCATAAGCCGACTTGATACCGGCAAATACCTGACGGGTTTCGCCGCCGAGATCCAGCTGTAATTTGAGCAGCTTGTTGGCTTCAGGGACATGCTCGGCCTTCTTGATAAGCGCAATCCGCAGATCCAGCTTGGCAAAGTCGTCAAACTCTATGGTTGGGCTGATAGGGTCATCCGCTAATGGACCACTGGCCTTGGGGGTGTCTTCGGTTGCTTTGAGGCTTTCCTTGGAGGCTTCCACCATGGCGCTCACCTTATCGAGCTCGATACGTTGCATCATAGGCTTGAATGGATTGATTTGGTGACCGGCCATATCCATTGCCAAGCCGCTCCAGCTGAGTTCCAGCTTGAGGAAGGCTTCAACATCGGCGGCCAAGCGCGGCAGTACCGGCTTAAGATAAGTCACCAGAATACGGAACAAATTCAGCGCCACTGAGCATACCTGATGGGCGCGGGCCAAGGTTTCTTCGTTTTTCACCAATTGCCAAGGAGCTTCATCGGCAACGTAAGCGTTGGCGACATCGGCCAGCGCCATGATTTCACGCATCGCCTTGCCGTATTCGCGACCTTCATAAAGCTCGGCGATCAGCTCCTGTTTGGCCAGGAAGGACTCGGCCAGGCTGTTGTCTTCCACTTTGGCCAGTTTGGCGTCAAAACGCTTGACGATAAAGCCGGCGGTGCGGCTTGCCAGGTTAACCAGCTTACCGACCAGATCCGAGTTGACTCTGGCGGCAAAGTCTTCCAGGTTCAGGTCCAGATCGTCAATGCGGCTGGAGAGCTTGGCGGCATAGTAGTAGCGCAGATATTCAGGATCCAGATGATCCAGGTAAGTACGGGCCTTGATAAAGGTGCCCTTGGACTTGGACATTTTGGCGCCGTTGACAGTGACATAGCCGTGGGCATAGACACTGCTTGGCTGACGGTAGCCGGCGCCTTTGAGCATGGCCGGCCAGAATAGACTATGGAAATAGACTATGTCTTTGCCGATGAAGTGATACACCTCAGCTTTTGAGTCGGCATTCCAGAACTCGTCAAAGTCCAGCTCCGGGCGCTTGTCGCAGAGGTTCTTGAATGAACCCATGTAGCCCACAGGCGCATCGAGCCAAACGTAGAAGTATTTGCCCGGCGCATCGGGGATCTCAAAGCCAAAGTAGGGCGCATCACGGGTGATATCCCATTGCTGCAGGCCTTGCTCGAACCATTCATCCAGCTTGTTGGCCATTTCACTCTGCAATGACCCTGAATGGGTCCACTCTTTGAGCATGGTTTCAAAGGCAGGCAGATCGAAGAAGAAGTGCTCTGTCTCTTTCATGACCGGGGTGGCACCGGATACCGCAGAGCGCGGATTGATCAGCTCGGTTGGGCTGTAGGTGGCGCCACAGGCGTCGCAGTTGTCGCCGTATTGGTCTTCAGACTTACACTTGGGGCAGGTGCCCTTGACGAATCTGTCCGGCAGGAACATGGACTTTTCCGGATCGAACAGCTGGGAAATAGTCTTGCTCTTGATATAGCCGTTATCGCGCAGTTTGAGGTAGATCTCGTTGGCCAGCTGGCGGTTCTCTTCGCTGTGGGTGCTGTGATAATTGTCAAAGGCAATATTGAACTCGGCAAAATCCTGCTGATGCTCTTGATTGACCTTGGCGATCATCTCTTCGGGTTGGATCCCCATCTGCTGGGCCTTGAGCATGATAGGTGTACCGTGGGCATCATCGGCACAGATATAATGACACTCATGGCCACGAAGTTTTTGAAAGCGGGACCAGATATCTGTCTGTATGTACTCGAGCATGTGGCCCAGGTGAATGGGACCGTTGGCATATGGAAGCGCGCTGGTAACAAGGATTTTACGTTGTGTAGTTGCCATCTTTTCTCTGTTAAATCTAGGCCCTGAAAGAATGGCATAGATACTAACCGATTAATCCGGCTTTTTCATCAAAACCTGACATGAGTGGGTTAATTCTACTCTAATAATCGCATCATTATCTGGTACACTTGGCGAAATTTATCAAAAGGGGATTGCGTTTTGTCTTCTGCTTCTCAGGACTATCGTCTCAGTGACGATCTGCTCGGTCCGGTTCTTGCCATTCTCAATGCGTTTCAGGATCCATACCTGGCCCAGGGTTTAGTCGATGCCGGTTGTATTCGTAAGTTGGATTTGGATGGTAAAAGGCTGCTGCTGACCATCTTGTATCCATATCCTTGTCAGACCCAATATCGCGATACTGTGATTGCGCTGACCAATGAGTTGTCCAAGCTCGATGCCATCGACGAGGTGGAGTGCGAGATTGGCTTTGAGCCTTTCAGCTACTCGGCCCTTGGCAATATTGCCCCTATTCCCAACGTGAAGCAGGTGATTGCCGTTGCTTCCGGTAAGGGTGGTGTGGGTAAGTCTACCACAGCGGTTAACCTGGCCTTGGCCCTGGCGGCAGAAGGCGCCCGGGTGGGTATTTTGGATGCCGATATCTATGGTCCCTCCATTCCATTGATGCTGGGGATCCCGACATTCAGACCTGTATCCCCCGATGGCGTGCATATGACAGCCGCCACGGCTCACGGTATCAGCGCCCAGAGTATAGGTTTCATGCTGACCGATGATCAGGCCGCGGTATGGCGTGGTCCAATGGCCGCCGGCGCTTTGGCGCAACTGCTCAATGAAACCCAATGGCCTGAGCTGGATTATCTGATGATTGACATGCCTCCGGGCACAGGGGATATCCAACTTACCCTGTCGCAGAAAGTGCCGGTCAGCGGCGCTGTGATAGTCACAACGCCTCAGGATATCGCCCTGGCCGATGCCAAGAAAGGTATCACCATGTTCCAGAAGGTGAACATCCCCGTCGTCGGTATTGTGGAAAATATGAGTTTCCATCTGTGTCCTGCCTGTGGTCATAAAGAGCATCCTTTCGGTACTCATGGTGGCAGCAAGATAGCCGAGCGTTATCAAGTGCCTTTGCTGGGTGCCTTACCTCTGCATATCAATATCCGTGAGGATATGGATAACGGTGAGCCGACTGTGGTGGCCGCGCCTGAGGGTGAAGTTGCCGGCATTTACCGGGATATCGCCCGCCGTGTGGGTGCCCAACTGGCAAAACAAAAGAATCACAGCGGTATTTCAATCGCAATAGCAGATGATGAGTAAGGTTTTCGCAGCATGAATTCGCCACAGTGTGTCGTTATCGGGATAGCAGGGGCTTCGGCGTCAGGTAAAAGTTTGATCGCCAAGACCATATTTGAAGAGCTATGCCGAGACTTAGGGACAGATCAGATAGGGGTTATCAATGAGGATGCCTACTATCGGGATCAGAGCCATATGTCCATGGAGGAGAGGGTCAAGACCAACTACGACCATCCCAAGGCGTTGGACCATGAACTGCTCAGCACTCACCTGGTAGCGCTCAAGCAGGGGCAAGCAGTGGATATTCCCTGCTATAGCTACGCCGAGCATACCCGCACCAGCGATACCTTGAAGATGACCCCTAAAAAGGTCATCATTCTCGAAGGTATTTTGCTGCTGACCGACCCTAAGCTGCGTGAACTGATGGATGCCAGCGTGTTTATGGATACACCGCTGGATATCTGTCTGCTGCGACGTCTGACTCGTGATGTGGCCGAGCGAGGCCGCACCATGGAGTCTGTTATCAGCCAGTATCAGAAAACGGTAAGACCCATGTTTCTGCAGTTTATCGAACCCTCAAAGCAGTATGCAGACATCATAGTGCCAAAGGGCGGCAAGAACCGGATTGCCACCGATATTCTCAAGGCCAGAATCCAGCATTTGCTGGCGAAATAACCACAAGTATCCAGGGAGCTAGAAGGCGAGATGCGATTAACTGATATCGAAATTGAACAATGTCTGGACGAGGGCAGCATAGTCATAGATCCCCGTCCCGGCATAGAGGCCATCAGTGGCGTGAGTGTTGATGTGCGTCTGGGTAACCAGTTTCGGGTGTTCAAGGATCACACTGCGCCTTATATAGATCTCAGTGGTCCCAAGGCCGAAGTGCAGGCCGCGCTGGATAGGGTGATGAGCGAGCAGATAGATATTGCCGACGGCGATGCTTTCTTTTTGCATCCGGGCGAGCTGGCATTGGCGGTGACCTATGAGAGTGTTCACCTGCCTTCCGACATAGTCGGTTGGCTTGATGGTCGTTCATCACTGGCGCGTCTGGGCTTGATGGTGCACGTAACCGCGCACCGTATCGATCCGGGCTGGCAGGGGCGGATTGTGCTTGAGTTTTACAACAGCGGTAAATTACCGCTGGCACTTCGTCCCATGATGACCATAGGGGCACTGAACTTTGAGCGCCTGTCTCGTCCTGTGGCCAGACCCTACAATACCCGCAAGAACGCCAAGTATCGCGATCAGCAGGATGCGGTCGCCAGTCGGATCAGCCAGGACTGAGCCCTGGATTGCGCATGAGTGGTGTCTGGGTTCAGGGAAAAGAGCAGGATAGCGTCTGCGTTCGCGATCGAGGCTTTACCTATGGTGATGGCCTGTTTGCAACCATGGCGGTAGATGGTAAGGGACAGATAGCCTTTCTGAATGAACATCTTGCCCGCTTGACTCAGGGGGCGCTGCGTTTGGGTTTTGTCTGGCAGGCATCGGATGCCTTGCGCTCAAGCCTCAAGCGTATCGCCGCCGCCAATCCCCATAGCTGCCTTAAGTTGCAGCTCACCCGGGGAGAGGGGGGACGTGGTTATACGCCGCCGGCAGACGCTTTAGTCACCGAAGTCATCAGCCTGGCGCCATTGCCGGCGCATTACCCAGATTGGCAGCAAAAAGGGATTGCCCTCAAGACCTCATCCATCAGGCTTGGCAAACAGCCTAGGCTTGCCGGCATTAAACACCTCAACCGTCTGGAACAGGTGCTTATCAAGACGCAGTTATTGCCTGAAGGTTTTGATGATTGGCTGGTACTGGACTGCGACGATTTACTGCTCGAATCCTCGATGGCCAATCTGTTTCTGCTACTACCTAATGAGCAAGGTAAACTGACGGCATATTCACCGGCCATGAATTACTCTGGTGTCTCCGGAGTGATGCGACAGCAGTTGATTGTGGCCTTGCTCGACCAGGGCATAGATGTGCAGCTGTGCCCTATCAACACAGAGATGCTGCAACGGGCGCGGCACCTCTTTATCAGTAACAGTCTGTTGGGTTTGGTCGATGTTATTGCTGTGGATCAGCAAAGCTTTGAACTCTGGCCCGGCAGCACACCTCTTCGCAAGGCACTTGCTATCCAATTATGAAAAAATGCTTAGTTGCGGCCCTGGCCTTTGTGTTTACCCTGATGACTTTGGCGTTGGGTGTCGGTTTTTGGGGTTATAGCGAACTCAACCGCTTTGCGGCCACCGAGCTTAAGCTGGATGAACCCAGAGAGCTGCTGCTGAAACGAGGCACCTCCTTTTACCAGTTGGGGCAAGAGTTGCAAAATCAGCAGCTGTTGGAGTTTGACTGGCACTGGAAGCTCTGGGGTAAGCTATACCCGCAGATGACCGCCATTCGCAGCGGTCTTTACCAGATTGAACCCGGCGACACACCTGTGTCTTTGCTGGAGCGGCTGGTGGCCGGTGACGAGAAGACCTTTACCCTGACGCTGGTAGAGGGCAAGACAATTCGTGAGTGGCAAGCGTATCTGCAGACCCTGGCGCATCTAAAAGTCAGCGACGAGCCGTTTATCGATGTGCTCGAAGCCCAAGGGGATAGCAGCGGCTTGCCGGAAGGCAAATTTTTCCCGGATACCTATCAGTATCGTGCCGGCACAGAGCTCAATACGTTGTTGACCCAAAGCTTTATCAAGATGCAGCAACAACTGGAGAGTATCTGGCAGCAGCGGGATCAGAGTATTCCGCTCAAGAGTCCCTATGAACTCTTGATCCTGGCCTCCATCATAGAAAAGGAAACCGGCCTGGCAGAGGAGCGCGGCAAGATAGCGGCGGTATTTGTCAATCGCTTGAAAAAACGTATGCGTTTGCAGACAGATCCCACAGTCATTTACGGCATGGGTGAGCGCTTTGATGGCAATATCACCCGTAAAGATCTGCGCGAAGAAACGCCATTTAACACCTACCGTATTTTTGGACTGCCGCCGACACCTATTGCCGCGCCCGGGCGGGAAGCCTTGCTGGCGGCCGCACACCCGGAAGCCGTAGAGTACCTCTACTTCGTTTCCCGCAATGACGGCAGTCATGTATTTTCCCGTACACTGGCCGAACATAACCGCGCCGTGAACCAGTATCAGAGAAAGAGATAATGCCACAAAAAGCCACTGCAAAATTTATCGTTATCGAGGGCCTGGAAGGCGCCGGTAAGTCCAGCGCCATCGCATTGGTGCGAGACTTTATCGAAAAACATACCGGTAAGGCACCTGTCTGTACCCGTGAGCCGGGCGGTACCCCGTTGGCGGAGAAGATCCGCGACTTGGTGAAGGTGGCCGATGCAAGCGACCCTCTGTGTGATGAATCTGAATGTCTGCTGCTGTATGCCGCCAGGGCGCAACTGGTGGCCCGAGTGATCAAGCCGGCACTGGCCGAGGGCAGTTGGGTACTCGGCGACAGACACAACCTGTCGTCCCTGGCTTATCAGGGCGGTGGTCGAGGTTTGATGCCATTGGTCAGCGCAGTCAGCGCCGCCACCCTTGGGGATTTTAAACCAGACTTGACCCTATATCTCGACATAGAGCCAAGCCTTGGGCTAACCCGCGCCGCCAACCGTGGTGAGCTGGATCGAATCGAGCAGCAGGAACTGGCCTTCTTTGAACGCACCCGTGCCACCTATCTGAGTCTGGCACAACAGGACGACAGCATAGCGGTTATCGACGCCAGTCAGAGCATGGCCGAAGTACATAAAGATATTCTGGCTGTGTTGCAAACCAAAGATTGGTAAGCACGCGGTATAAGGAGTGATGAAAGTGGACATGCCCTGGTTGAGTGACGCCAAAGCCCGTTTTATGCAGCAACTGCACTCGGCTCAGATGCCTCATGCCTTGCTGCTGGGGCTTTCCCAGGGCTATGGCGGCCTGAAGCTTGCCGAAGAGATAGCCGCGGCGGCCTTGTGCAGCGAACCCACAGCTTGGGGAGAGTGCGGTCATTGCAAGAGCTGCCAACTGCTGCTCGCCGGCAATCATCCCGATTTTCATCTTCTCGAAGCCGATGGTAAACAGATTAAAGTGGATCAGGTGCGGACGCTTTGTCAGGATCTGACCTCCACGGCCCAGCAAGGAGGGCGGCGTGTGACGCTTATCGCCCAAAGCGAGCGCCTCAATCAAGCTGCGGCTAATGCACTGTTGAAAACCCTGGAAGAGCCGGGGCAGGGGACGCTGATTATTCTACAGACCGACAGCACCGCCGGGCTGCTGCCGACCATATCCAGTCGTTGTCAGAGAGTGCAGGTAAAACTGCCGGACAAGAGTGCCATTCAGTCCTGGTTGGCGCAGCAATTGCCGCTGCCGGCCGATGTTACCTGGTGTTTGCCCGTAGTCGGCGGGCCGCTAAAATTGGCAGAGGTTTTGCAATCTGACAGATACCAGACCTTATTGGATTATCGCCGCGATTGGCGCGCCAGTTTGTTAACGGGCCATCTGTGTGCTAGTTTGTTAACAGTAGGTGAGGAACAAATCTCTGATGTACTTAGAGTTTTATACTTGGTGTTACATAGAGAGCTGTTAACCACCGAAGGGGAGGACCCCTTGCTACGGACGCGAATAGCGACCCTGGCTGCCAAGGTGATGGATACCTGTAATCGTCTGAGCCAGATGCCGAGTGTCAACTACTTGGCGCTTTGCCAGAATTATGTCTTAGAATATAAGAGACTGAAAACTTAAAAAGTATCCTATGGTCGATCTGACAGTGAATTTTGACACCCTGCACCAGTTGTATCGTGCTTACATGCCTTTTATTCAGCCGGCGGGCCTGTTTGTGGCAACGACCGAGGGGCATTTCCTCGGTCAGGAGATCCAGATAGGTTATCGTTTGCCGGGCTCCACTCATGTCAATGAGTTTCAGGGGGTCGTGGTGTGGATCAACCCGCTCGGCGCTTCCGGAGGACGGCCGGCCGGAATAGGGGTTAAAATTCTCTCGGATCCCGAATCACACAAGCATCATATCGAAAAACTCCTCTCCAGAGAGCTGGCCTCGGGCGATTTGACCTGCACTATGTAGGGCGCTATCCTTGCCGTCCTTTTCTATTTTGGGTGGATGTTCAAGTGTTAGTTGATTCCCATTGCCATCTCGACCGCCTCAAAGCCGCGCCGGATCCCGACAGTCTCAGTCAGTTGCTCGATGCCGCCAAGGCTCGGGGGGTAGACTATTTTCTTTGCGTCAATGTCCGGCAAAAAGGTTTTGCAGAGATGAAGGCCAAAGTCGCCGGGTTTGAGCAGGTGTTCCTGTCTTCCGGGGTGCATCCTCTGGATGTGAAAGAGGGATTGGATCTCAATGAACTCAAGCGTTATGCCGCCGACCCTAAAGTTGTGGCCATTGGCGAGACAGGGCTGGATTATTTCTATGCTGATGATACCAAGGCCTTGCAGCAACAATGCTTTGAGCAACAAGTGGCGCTGGCAAGAGAAGTGGCCAAGCCTTTGATTGTTCATACCCGGGATGCCAGAGAAGACACCATAGCCATATTGAAGAACGGTGGCGCTGAACAGTGCGGCGGGGTACTGCACTGCTTTACCGAGAACTGGGAAATGGCCAAGGCGGCGATGGATCTGGGCTTTTATATTTCGGTTTCCGGTATCGTCAGCTTTAAAAATGCCGGTGAGCTACGAAGTGTTATCCGTAAAATCCCCAAAGACAGGCTGCTGGTCGAAACCGATTCGCCTTATCTGGCACCCGTGCCTCACCGGGGAAAAGAGAATCAGCCGGCCTTTGTTCGTGATGTCGCCGAGTTTGTTGCCGAGCTCAGAGGTGAGTCCTTTGAAGAGTTGGCCCAATACACCACAGATAACTTTTTTACCTTGTTTAAGGATGCCGCTAAACTAACAGGTAGAAGCTAACTCAATGAAACAGAAAGGCTCTTGCGTATAGCAGGAGCTTCTGTTTTGCGTTGTGAGTAAATGGCCTGTGAGGCAAGGTGGGACAACCTACTCAGATGACGGTCAGATATATTCGCCTTTGTCAGGACAAGAGGCCAGTACTCTGATCTCGCCGTCATCCTCTTTCTGCTCCAGGGTTACATCAAATCCCCACAATCTATGCAGGTGTTTGAGTACTTCCCGGCAACTGTCTGCCAGAGGAATGCCGTTACTGGGGATATACCTCAGTGTCAGCGAGCGATCGCCATTGACCATAACATTGTGTACCTGAATATTGGGCTCATTGTTGGACAGATTATATTGTGAAGACAAAATTTGCCTGATCTCCCGGTATCCCTGTTCATCATGAATGGCAGATACCGACAGATAGTTTTTGCTTTCATCATCGAGTACGCCAAACAACTTGAATTTGCGGATCATGGTGGGGGATAGATACTGGCTGATGAAGCTCTCATCCTTGAAGTTTTCCATGGCAAAATGTAGCGTTTTCAGCCAATCGCTGCCGGCGATATCCGGGAACCAATATCTATCTTCTTCTGTTGGCTGTTCGCAGATACGGCGAATGTCGCAGAACATATTGAATCCCAGGGCATAGGGGTTAATGCCGTTGTAATAAGGGCTGTTGTAGGCGGGCTGAGCCACCACATTGGTGTGACTTTGTAAAAACTCCAACATAAATCTGTCGGTGACCAAGCCTTCGTCATAGAGATGATTGAGCAGGGTGTAATGCCAGAAGGTGGCCCAGCCCTCGTTCATTACCTGGGTTTGACGTTGCGGGTAAAAATACTGCCCCATCTTGCGTACGATACGCACCAGTTCCCGTTGCCAGGGCTCCAGCAATGGAGCATGTTTTTCGATAAAGTAGAGAATGTTTTCCTGTGGCTCTGACGGAAAACGTTTTTGCTGTTTGGCTTCCTCCTTGGTCTGCTGTGAAGGGATGGTGCGCCACAAGTCGTTGACCTGGGTTTGCAGATAGGCCTCGCGCTCTTTCTGGCGCGCCTGCTCTTCACGAAACGAGATTTCTGTTGGGCGCTTGTAGCGGTCGACGCCATAATTCATTAAGGCGTGGCAGGAGTCCAACAAGTTTTCCACCTCATCTATGCCATATTTACGCTCGCATTCACTGATGTATTGCTTGGCAAAGACAAGATAATCAATGATGGAACCGGCATCTGTCCAGGTGCGGAACAGGTAGTTGTTTTTGAAGAAACTGTTGTGGCCAAAGCTGGCGTGAGCTATCACCAAGGCCTGCATGGTGAGGGTGTTTTCTTCCATCAGATAGGCGATACAGGGGTTGGAGTTGATGACTATCTCATAAGCCAGCCCCATCTGGCCGCGCTTATAACCCTGCTCGGTTTCAATAAAACGCTTACCGAAGGACCAGTGAGTGTACCCTATGGGCATCCCAATGCTGGCGTAGGCGTCCATCATCTGCTCGGCGGTGATCACCTCTATCTGATTGGGATAGGTCCCAAGACGATAATGCTCCGCGACCCGGGCGATTTCCTTTTCATAGGTTTCCAGCAGCTCAAAAGTCCATTCAGGCCCGTCGCTCAGTGGCTGGCGTGTTTTCATTTTGCTCATAATCGCTTCCCCTTAAACCGCCTGCTTCTTGAACAATTCGCGGAAGACGGGATAGATATCCTCCGCCTGGCGAATATGTTGTACCGCCATATTATCGAATTGTTTTTGCAGGGTTTCATATTCACGCCAGAGCGTCTGGTGCGCCCTGTTGGTGATTTCTATGTAACTGAAATAGCGTACTACGGGTAGCAGTTGTGTTTCGAGGATCTGATAACAGGTGGGCGAGTCATCGGCCCAGTTGTCGCCATCGGATGCCTGGGCGGCATAGATATTCCATTCATTGGCCGGATAGCGTTCCTGTTGAATTTCGTGCATCAGTTTCAGCGCACTGGAAACTATGGTGCCGCCTGTCTCCTGAGAGTAGAAAAACTCATGTTCATCCACTTCTTTGGCCTGGGTGTGATGACGGATATAGACGACCTCTAGATTCTTGTAAGTGCGGGTTAGAAACAGGTACAACAATATATAAAAGCGTTTGGCCATATCCTTGGTGGCCTGATCCATGGAGCCGGAGACATCCATAAGACAGAACATCACCGCTTGACTGGTGGGCACTTCCCGTTTGGCAAAGTTGTTGTAGCGCAGATCGAAAGTGTCAATAAAGGGCACCTTGGCGATGCGCTGTTTAAGCTCCTCAATCTCCTCTTTGAGTTGCAAAATCCGCTCGGCACTGGCTCCCGGGGTGTTTTCCAGCTCTGCCAGTTCGTTTTCCAGCTCCAGCAGTCGCCGCTTCTTGTCTGCAGACATGGCGGTGCGCCGCGCCAGAGACGATCTCAAAGAACGGACGATATTGATATTGGAGGGCACACCATCATTGGTGTAACCGGCTCGGTAAGTTTGATATTCCACCAGTTTGTTCAGGCGGTTTTTTTGCAGGTTGGGCAACTCAAGATCTTCAAACAAGAGCTCGAGGTATTCATCTTTGGAGATTTGAAATACAAAGTCATCCTGACCCTCGCCTGAGTTCGAGGCATCGCCCTTGCCGCTGCCACCACCGCCGCCCCCCTGAGGCCTGTCTATCTTGTCGCCGCGGGTAAATTGGTCGTTGCCCGGATGCACTCGCTCACGCACGCCGCCAGGGCCTTGATGGAACACGGGCTCGCTGATGTCTTTGGTGGGGATACTGATCTTTTCTCCCTTGTCGACATCTGTGACGCTGCGGTGAGTGACGGCATCACTGACCGCTTTTTTAATTTGTTGTTTATAGCGGTTAATAAACCGCTGACGGTTAACCGTGCTCTTTCCTTTGGCATTCAACCGCCTGTCGATAAAGTTCGCCATACGCACCTCCCAAAGCAAATACCGGGGCCCGAAGGCCCCGAAAGGGCACAGCTATGAAGACTTACGTACCCGTAAGTACCACTCGGACAACAGGCGCACCTGTTTCTTGGTGTAGCCTTTCTCCATCATACGATTGACGAAATCATCATGTTTGCGCTGATCGTCTGTGGAGGTCTTGGCGTTGAAAGATATGACTGGCAGGAGATCTTCCGTATTTGAGAACATCTTTTTCTCGATCACGGTTCTGAGTTTCTCATAGCTGGTCCATTGCGGGTTGTTGCCATCGTTATTGGCCCTGGCCCTGAGCACAAAGTTGACTATCTCATTGCGGAAGTCTTTGGGATTACTTATCCCGGCCGGCTTTTCTATTTTCTCCAATTCGGCGTTGAGTGCGGCCCGGTCAAACAGTTGGCCGGTTTCCGGATCTCTGTACTCCTGATCCTGGATCCAGAAGTCGGCATAGGTGACATAACGGTCGAAGATGTTCTGACCATATTCCGAGTAAGATTCCAGATAAGCGGTCTGGATCTCCTTGCCGATAAACTCAACATATTTAGGGATCAGATAGCCCTTCAGAAACTCCATATACCTTTCTGCGGTATCGGAAGGGAACTGCTCTTGCTCTATCTGCCGCTCCAGCACATAGAAGAGGTGCACTGGGTTGGCGGCAATTTCAGAATGGTCGAAGTTAAAGACCTTGGAGAGGATCTTGAACGCGAAGCGGGTCGATAGTCCGTGCATACCCTCATCGACCCCGGCATAGTCACGATATTCCTGGTAAGACTTGGCCTTGGGGTCGGTATCCTTGAGGCTTTCACCGTCATAGACCCGCATCTTGGAGTAGACGGAGGAGTTCTCCGGGGTCTTGATCCTTGAGAGCACGCTGAATTGAGCCAAGGTCTCCAGTGTGCCTGGGGCACAGGGCGCCTTGGTCAGTTCTGAATTGGCGATAAGCTTGCGGTAAATCTGCATCTCTTCCGACACCCGCAGGCAGTAGGGCACCTTAACGATATAAACACGGTCGAGGAAGGCTTCATTGTTTTTATTATTTTTAAAGCTGCTCCATTCAGACTCGTTGGAGTGAGCCAGAATAATGCCGTTAAAGGGCAGGGCCGATAAACCTTCGGTACCGTTATAGTTTCCTTCCTGAGTGGCGGTCAGCAGTGGGTGCAGCACCTTGATCGGTGCCTTGAACATCTCCACAAACTCCATCAAGCCTTGGTTGGCACGGCACAATGCTCCTGAATAGGAATAAGCATCAGCATCATTCTGGGCAAAGTGCTCCAGTTGGCGAATGTCGACCTTGCCCACCAGAGAAGAGATGTCCTGGTTGTTGTCATCTCCTGGCTCAGTTTTGGCGATGGCAATTTGATCCAGCACCGAAGGAAACACTTTGACGACTCGGAAGCGAGAGATATCGCCGCCAAATTCATGCAGGCGTTTGACCGCCCAAGGCGACATGATACTGCGCAGATAACGGGTCGGGATCTGGTACTCTTCCTGCAGCAACTTGCCATCTTCCTCGGCATCAAACAGGCAGAAAGGGTGGTCGTTGACCGGACTTCTGACTCCATCGGCGCTGAGAATATAGATGGGCACTTGTTGCATCAAGGCCTTGAGCTTCTCTGCCAGCGAAGATTTACCGCCACCGACAGGTCCCAGCAGGTAAAGGATCTGCTTGGATTCTTCCAGCCCTTGGGCCGAGTGTTTAAGGTAAGAGACTATCTGCTCTATGGCATCTTCCATGCCGTAGAAGTCTTTAAACGCGGGATAGCGAGAGATTAAGCGGTTGGAAAATATCCGGCTCAGAACCTGATTTTTGGAAGTGTCGATCACTTCCGGCTCACCGATGGCGATTAGCAGTCTTTCTGCTGCCGAAGCGTAGGCGCTGCGATCTTGCTTACAGATTTCGAGAAACTCCTGTAATGTGTATTCTTCATCGAGTTTCTTCTCATAGCGCTGTTGGTAGTGCTCAAATATGCCCATGTTAAACCCCCTGAAACGCCAAATATGTCTGGGAAGGGAACTGTCTTTGGCAGTCACCTATCATTAATCTTAGACACTAATTTGTGTTGCATGTCAAAAAAAACATAAATAAAAACAAAGGCAAATAGTTGCAAAAGCAATAGTTGCACTTGTGGCGTAAAGGAGCGTTATGAGCTTACGATGGTTGGATTTGTCGGTGAGGAAGTGTTTGTGAACCATAAAAAAGGAGCCATCAGGCTCCTTTTTAGTGACTCAGTTTGATAAGAATTAACCGGCGAAGTTTTGGTTAACAAAATCCCAGTTAAGCAACTGCCAGAAGTGCGCCATGTAGTCAGGGCGAACGTTACGGTAGTCGATGTAGTAAGCGTGTTCCCAAACGTCAACGGTCAGCAGTGGGGTTACTGAAGCATCAGTCAGCGGAGTAGCTGCGTTGCTGGTGTTAACGATAGCGACAGTGCCATCCGCCTTTTTCACCAGCCAGGTCCAGCCGCTACCAAAGTTGTTGACCGCGGACTCGGTGAACTGAGTCTTGAAGGCTTCAAAAGAACCGAAAGCAGCATTGATGGCTTCGGCTACAGCACCAGTGGCTTCGCCGCCGCCGTTAGGCGCCAGACAATTCCAGTAAAAAGTGTGGTTCCAAACCTGAGCTGCGTTGTTGAAAATACCGCCGCTGGAGGTTTTTACTATCTCTTCCAGGGTCTTGCCGGCGAATTCAGTGCCTTCGATCAGACCGTTCAGCTTAACCACGTAAGTGTTGTGGTGCTTACCGTAGTGGTATTCGATGGTTTCCTGAGAAATGTGGGGTTCCAGTGCGTTCTTGGCATATGGTAATGCGGGTAATTCGAAAGCCATTAGTATCTCTCCATGGACTTGGTTTATCATTTTCAGACTTGCTCACTGCCACCTATTGTACCGATAAAATTTGTGAAGTGAATCATTGTTTGAGTGATTGAGCAGATTGACATCATTGAAAAATCAAATGGCTAAATAACCTTACAAATAGTGTGATTTTGTTCTGCGTTTCTCTCGCGTACAATAGCGAATCAAATATAGTGTCGTACTCAGGAACGTAAATGGAAACTGTTGAAAAAATTAAGCAGCAAATTGCTGAAAACCCCATCATCCTTTACATGAAAGGTTCGCCCAAATTACCCAGCTGCGGTTTTTCCTCTCAGGTGGCTCAGATCATGATCAATATCGGCGAGCAGTTCGCGTTTGTTGATATTCTGCAGCATCCTGATATCCGTGCTGAATTGCCCAAGTATGCCAATTGGCCGACTTTTCCTCAGCTATGGGTAGAAGGTGAGCTGATCGGCGGTTGCGATATCCTGACCGAGATGTACCAAAAAGGGGAGCTACAGACCTTGATCAAGGAAACTGCTGCCAAGTACAAGCAGGATGAAGCCTGAGATTAATCTCAGCGCTTTATAAGCGCATCAGTGCAAGAGGCCGGAGATGTTCCGGCCTTTTCTTTTGTCACACTGAATTCACCTGCTATGGAGGTGAGCGTTTTTCTCGGCTTTACCGTCGCGCTTATGTTAAATACTGCCACCCATTAGCTGATTTTATGAGAGGGGGGCAACAATAAAGCGGTTTGTATGAGAACTGCCCAGAAATATCAGCTGCAAGCAGGCTATAACCCTGGTTGGGCGCAGCTAGCTCAATGCCGTCTTAGGAAGTAGGTCAAAAGCCACCGGCTTTGCCGATGGCTTCTTTACATTTGCGTTGTTAGCCCAAGCCGTTTTCAGCCGAACTCATTTGAATGAGCTCGATTTTGTAACCGTCAGGATCTTCCACAAAAGCGATTTCAGTGCTACCACCGGCCACTGGGCCTGGTGCACGGATAACTTTGCCACCGGCTGCGCTGATAGCTTCACAGCGAGCATAGATATCTTCTTCACCTATGGCGATATGACCAAAGGCATTACCCATATCATATTGCTCTGTACCCCAGTTGTAGGTCAGTTCGATGACGGCCTGACCGCTTGATTCTTCGCCGTAGCCGACAAAGGCCAGAGTGTATTTATATTCAGGATTTTCCGATTGACGCAATAGCTTCATCCCCATGATTTCAGTATAGAAATGGATGCTGCGTTCAAGGTTTCCCACTCTAAGCATGGTATGCAGAACTTGTGACATTACTACCTCTTTTGGTTCTATAGCGGAAACTGAATGAGTTTCCGTAGCGTGGATAATCAAGCAATATTCAGCGAACTGAGAATCTCTCCCAAATGGATTGGCTCTGACCGCTGCGAACTTGATAGCCAGTTCACAAATCCATGAAATAAACATGGTATTTGTGTCTGCTTCATTAATAATGGTGTCAACCCTATCTTAGCTGGATGCAGGAGACAAGCATGACTACAGAATTGAAAATGGCTATTGGATCTACCTTGGTAATTGCAATCGTTTTCGCCGCTATGATTGTACAGATGTTCTGATTGGCGTTGAGTAAGAATACGTAAGACAATGCCGCCTTCGGGCGGCATTGTCGTTTCCGGATCAGTCATCCGGATAGATTTTTTCTTTGAATTCACACAGATCTTCAATCAGACAACTGCCGCAGCGGGGCTTTCTGGCAATGCAGGTATAGCGCCCGTGAAGAATAAGCCAGTGGTGGACGTCAACCTTGAACTCGGCCGGCACCACTTTGAGCAGTTTATCTTCTACTTCCTGAACATTTTTCCCCGGCGCAAAGCGGGTGCGATTGCTGACCCGGAAAATATGAGTGTCGACCGCTATGGTTGGCCAACCAAAGGCGGTGTTGAGCACCACATTGGCCGTCTTACGGCCGACCCCGGGCAGAGACTCCAACGCCTCGCGGTTTTCAGGGACTTCGCCGTTGTACTGCTCGACAAGGATCTTGGACAGTGCCACCACATTGATGGCCTTATTGTTATAAAGCCCTATGGTCTTGATATACTCCTTCAGCCCATCAACCCCAAGGTCTGCGATAGCCTGTGGGGTATTGGCCACCGGAAACAGCTTGTCAGTGGCCTTGTTGACACTGACGTCGGTTGCCTGCGCCGAAAGCGTTACCGCCACCAGTAATTCAAAAGGGCTGGAATAATTCAGCTCTGTCTGGGGATGAGGATTATTGTCCCGCAGGCGTTCGAGTATCGCCCGTCTCTTGTCTTTGTTCACTCAATGACCTCAGTTGACTTTGGTGATCCTGGCGCGTTCCACTGGCGCAGTTTGCTCTCTGGGTTGACGATCGGCGAGTTTCTTGTCGATTGCGTTTTTCAGGGCAATCAGCAGCCCCATACCCAAAAAGGCACCGGGAGGCAACATCGCCAGCAGGAAGGGGGTATCGACTTGCCAAACTTCAATACGCAGGCTCGCAGCCCAAGGCCCAAGAAGCAGATCGGCGCCGTCAAATAGGGTGCCTTGCCCCAGTATTTCCCTGCCGCCACCGAGCACCATCAATACCAAGGTAAAGCCAATACCCATCATCAAGCCGTCAAAGGCGGCATCCATAGGTGAATTACGCGAGGCAAAGGCTTCGGCGCGGCCTATAATGACGCAGTTTGTTACGATAAGCGGCAGGAAAATACCGAGAGACAGGTAGAGGCCGTAGGCGTAGGCATTGATTAGCAACTGCACAGCGGTTACCAGTGCGGCAATGATCATCACAAAGATGGGGATGCGGATCTCTTTGGGGACAAAGTTGCGCACCAGGGATACTGTGGTGTTGGAACCAATTAACACTACTGCGGTAGCGAGTCCAAGCCCCAGGGCGTTGGTAAAGGTAGAGGTCACCGCCAACAGGGGACAGAGTCCCAACATCTGCACCAGTCCGGGGTTATTTTTCCACAAGCCTTGCCAGGCGATATCACGATATAAACTCATTGGCTTGCCTCACATGTCTGTGATTGCGAAAAGAGGGCCTGCTTATTGGCTTCAAAGAAGGCCAGGGTATTTCTTATCGACTTGACGTAAGCCCTGGGGGTAATGGTCGCCCCGGTAAACTGATCGATTTCACCACCGTCTTTTTTCACATGCCAGGCCTTGTCATCACTGCCCTGAAGCTTTCTGCCGATAAAGCTGTCCACCCAATCAGATTTTTTGCGCTCAATCTTGTCACCCAGCCCAGGGGTTTCCTGATGCGACAGGGTACGAACCCCAAGCACAGTGCCGTCAGTCTTGATACCTATGATCAAGCGTATTTCACCATTGTAGCCATCTGGGGCTATGGTTTCGATGGCAATGGCGACTGGCTGGGCATCTTGGGTAGCGATATAGGCCGGCATGGGCTGAGTCGTGCCCAGGGCGTCTCTGTCCTGCAATAGAATGCAGCTTTCCTCGAGCGGATTGTCGTGCAGTTCATTGGGGATGATCTGCTCCAGGGTGCGTTTGAGCTCCAACTTTTGCTGAGCCATAATCGCATCCCGGGTACTGTCATTGACAACCGCCACCACAGCGGTGCATATCAGGGCAAACAGGCCCAAAAGCAGGCCATTTTTCAACATGGATTTTTGCACTGTCTATCTCTCTTGCTATCAATGTCCGGCACGATGGCCATAGGCTCGGGGTTTGACATAGTAGTCGATCAAAGGGGCGCACAGGTTGGCCAGCAGCACCGCAAAAGCAAAGGCGTCAGGGTACCCGCCAAAGCTTCGGATAAGGTAAACCACCAGGCCGATAAGGGCGCCGAAGATCAATCGGCCCCGGTTACTGGCGGGCGCGGTTACAGGATCTGTGGCAATAAAGAAAGCCGCCAGCATGGTGGCGCCACTGAACAGGTGAATAAGCGGGCTGACATGGGTATCTGGCCCAAGCGCATAGGCAAAGCCGCTACAGATAAACAGCGATGCCAATACACCAACACTGATATGCCAGCGGATAAGCTTCATCTTCAACAGCGCCAGGCCGCCGCACAGGTAGGCCAGGTTGACCCAGAACCAGCCACTGTTGATAGTGCCGGCAAAAATCGGTTTTTGCAGGCTCTCGGTGGTGGTCATTCCCATAGAGAGATCCGTCTTCAGCGTATCAAGCGGTGTCGCCATGGTGACACCATCGATACCGAGCTGGAAGTATTCGGCAACGCTGCCTTGGCTGGCGCCGAAAATCACCTGCAAGCTGGTGAGAAAATCCGGAGAGTGCTGGGCAACAGTCGCCGGAGCAACCCAACTGGTCATCTGTACCGGGAAGGCTACCAACAGCAGCACATAGGCGGCCATGGCCGGGTTGAACAGGTTGTTCCCCAAACCGCCATACAGCTGTTTTACCATGATGATGGCAAAACTTGTGCCTATCACCACCATCCACCAAGGGGCGAGCGGCGGTATGGCAATACCGATAAGAACCGCTGTTAGAGCCGCGCTGTTATCCGACAGCGTCGAAAGTACCTTGCGTTTGCGCAACTTGAGGATGGCGGCCTCTGAAATCAAAGCGACCATCACCGCCAGCAGTACCTGAATAAGGCTGCCCCAGCCAAAAAATACACACTGGACTACCAAGCCGGGCAGGGCGCAGAGCAGCACCCTTTGCATCACAGTGCTGGTTTGCAGCGGCCGGCTGACATGGGGGGAGGAGGCTATTTTAAACGCCATATCAATCTTTCTCCTGTGCGCTGAGCGCCTTCTCTTTGGCCTTTTGTTTGGCTTTGGCTACAGCCCTGGCAATACGCGCCTGTTTGCTGTCGTCGTCTGCGGTTTGTCTTGTCGCTTGGCTTGCGACTTGGTTTACTTCGGCGCCTTGCGCTGATCCCACGTCATTATTATCGGTCGCAGTTGATTCAGATGCCGCCGCAGCTTTTTTGGCCTTGGCTTTGGCAACCGCTGCCGCGATACGGGCCTGTTTGCTGTCGTCTGCGGTTTGTTTTGTAGCTTTTGCGACTTGGTTTACTTCGGCGCCTTGCGCTGATCCCACGTCATTATTATCGGTCGCAGTTGATTCAGATGCCGCCGCAGCTTTTTTGGCTTTGGCCTTGGCAACCGCTGCCGCGATACGGGCCTGTTTGCTGTCATCGCTTGCGGTTTGTTTTGTCGCTTGGCTTGCGACTTGGTTTACTTCGGCGCCTTG
>NZ_JBKORF010000025.1:0-2072 GCF_047314685.1 Shewanella sp. BJSY2023SW001 | reverse complement strand
CCACTCATTAAACAGCTTACTGAAGCGGCCCTCAATGTTGAGCTCGACCAACATCTTGAAGATAAGCAGCCTGGTAATCGCAGAAATGGCAAGACCAGTAAGACACTGAAGACCGCTACCGGTAGCTTTGAGCTGCATACTCCGCGTGACCGAGATGGCACCTTCGAGCCTCAGGTTGTAAAAAAGAACCAGACATACCTGACCGATGAGATGGAGCGGAAAATCATTGCGCTATTTTCACTGGGCACAAGTTATCAGGATATTCGTGCCCATATCGCCGATATCTACGGCATTGAAGTCCCCAATGGCACCATCAGCGCCATTACTGATAAACTGCTACCTGAGCTTCAGGCTTGGCGTGAACGTGATTTAGAAGCCCTGTATCCCATCCTCTGGCTTGATGCTATTCACTATAAAATCAAAGAGAATGGCCGCTTTGTCAGCAAAGCTGTGTACACCATTCTGGCGCTCAATGTAGAAGGAAAAAAGGAGCTGTTGGGCTTGTATATCTCAGACACTGAAGGTGCACATCAGTGGCTAAGTATACTAACCGATCTTCATAGTCGCGGTATTAAAGACATCCTGATTGCCTGTGTTGATGGCCTTAAAGGCTTCCCTGAAGCCATTGAAACCATTTACCCACATACAGAGGTGCAGTCATGCATCATTCATCAAATTCGTAACTCAATGAAATACGTAGCGTCTAAAAACCAGAAGGCGTTTATGGCTGATTTAAAGTGTGTCTATAAAGCCACAACCCTCAATGCAGCTGAGATGGCGCTGGACGAGCTGGAAGCCAAATGGGGCGACAAATATCCTGTGGTCATCAAGTCCTGGCGCAACAAGTGGGCGCTGTTATCGACCTATTTTAAGTACCCGGAATACGTGCGTAAGGCTATCTACACCACGAACGCGGTTGAGGCCGTACATCGTCAGTTTCGTAAACTGACGAAAACCAAGGGTGGTTTTGCCAACGAGAACAGTTTACTCAAACTGCTCTACGCCGGTATATTGAAGGCTCAGGAGCGGTGGTCACACCCGATTCAAAACTGGAATTTAACGCTATCTCAGCTGTCCATCCATTTTGAAGGACGACTGGATGCTCACATCGATCTGTGATTTTTAACGTGACACAGAATTTTGAACACCCTCCAAACTGACCATGATCACCTAGGTAAGCTACTTACATATGCGGCTGGGTTTGATGCTTCATTCGTCATTTGGGTTGCTGAAACTATTCGTGAAGAGCACCGTCAAGCCTTGGACTGGCTGAATCACCGAACAGACAGTCAGACTCAATTCTTTGCGGTTGTTGTTGAAGTTATTCAAATCGATGACTCAAAACCTGCTTTTAATCTAAAGCCTGTAGTATTTCCAAACGAATGGCAAAAGAGCAAGTCTGCGAACAAGTCTGTTCAAAAAACGAGTGCCAAATCCGAAAAGTACCGCGAATATTTCCAAGGGTTAATTGATGAGCTTCGATGCGAGCATAAATTTACGTCAGCCAAGGCTGGTCAACCTCAGAACTGGTACGCATTTGCTTCTGGAACCACTGGTATAAATTATGGTGCAAACTTTTGCCAAGGCAATAAAGTTCGTACAGAACTTTATATCGACTTTGGCAATGCTGAGCAAAACGAGTCGTGCTTGAACTATTTGCTCGAAAGTAAAGCTGAAATTGAAGATGAATTTGGAAGTGAACTTTCTTGGGAACCAATAGATGGTAAGAGAGCTACTAGAGTGGCTGTTTATCGTGATGGTTCAATTTCTGACGGAAGTGACCTCTCTGAGATAAAAATGTGGCATATTGACAACCTACTCAAGTTCAAATGTTTGTTTGCTAAAAGGGTTCGTCAGCACTTGAAATAAGAAAGATAGGAAAGCCATATCTTATATCTTTTGAGAAATACGACGAAATACTGAAGAAAAACAGGACAGCCAAATCTTTTTGATGTTTCACACAGCCTCAACTAAATAGGCCCGAATTCAGATAATAAGTGCACCACTCATGGTTAAACGGTGAGGAGAGATCAACTGCCTGTTGGTGATACTCTGTAGTCGCCAAACAAACA
>NZ_JBKORF010000024.1:0-10921 GCF_047314685.1 Shewanella sp. BJSY2023SW001 | reverse complement strand
GGCTATCGGGAGATGAAGCAGCATCTTCTGGAGAGTCGCTTTACGTTACGCAGTCAATTGCCAGAGCTGGTTACCCAGGAATTATGGGGGGTACTGTTGGCCTATAACCTCATTAGATACAAGATGGTGTTGATGGCTAAAAGCTTACCGTCGTTACATCCGAACCAATTAAGTTTTAGAGATGCATCGAGTTATATCATTTTTAAACTGACTCAGCTGTCATCTCAAACGCCAGGGAATGTCCCGAGAGATGTCTTGGACATAGTGCGTAATGCGAGGCAGTTCAAGCTTGATGGGAAACGCGATAGAGCCTATCCACGTGCGTTAAAAATGAGTAAAAACAAGTATCCCATTAAGCCTAAGAAAAATGCCGTTCACACTAAGTGAACGGCATTACACTCCCTTATAGTCTAATTTTGCAATGGATCATTACGCCTCATGCTCTTGGGGCAGACCGCGGGAGATAATCAGAGTCAGCAGTAACATGGCGCTGGAAACCCAGAGGCAAGCCTCCAGCCCCCACCACTGAAACAGCGCACCGGAAAGCACTGTGCCCAGCAAGCGCCCGGCGGCGTTAGCCATATAGTAGAACCCCACATCCAGGGATACCCCATCCTCGCGGGCATAACTGACAATCAGAAAACTGTGCAACGAAGAGTTCACCGCAAACAAGGCGCCGAATAGCAACAGGCCGCCGATCAGCCAGACATGCGAGTATTGACTGCCAAGCCCAAGGGCGATAAGCGCCGGCACCAGAGTGAGCAAGCCGCACCAGAAGAGCGCCGCCGCCCGTCCCGGCAAGGCCGAGCCTTTATGCTTGCCAACTGTCTTGCCGTCGGCCCTGGCGGTCAGCCTGGGCGCCAGAGCCTGCACCAAGCCGTAGGCGATAATCCAGCCGGCCAGAAAGCCCCCCACTTGCCAGTGATCCCAGCCAAATTGGCTGGCCAGATACACGGGCAAGGCCACCACAAACCAAACATCCCTGGCGGCAAACAGAAACAGCCTGGCCGCAGAGAGAATATTCACCGCCCGGCTCTTGGAAAACAGCTCACTGAACTTGGGCTTATTCTTAGCCTGGCCCAGTTCTGCCTTGAGAAACAGCAGCGAGCTCAGCCACACCAAGGTCAAAACAGCGGCCATGGCGGCAATGGCACCGGCAAACCCCAACAGGCTCAGCAGCGCACCGCCGAGGAAGAAACCTATCCCTTTGAGGGCGTTCTTGGAGCCGGTCAACAGCGCCACATAGCGATACAGAGTCAGTCCCGCCTGGGCCGCATCCTTGGGTACCAGGGTCTTGATGGCACTCTTGGCACTCATCTTGTTGAGATCTTTGGCTATCCCCGACAGTGCCTGGGCTGCCATCACCCAGGGAATGGTCAGCCAGGCTTGAGGCACCAACAACATAGCCAGCGCCACTATCTGCAGCCCAAGGCCGATATTCATGGTGCGGTTGAGCCCCAAACGGGCGCCGAGCCAGCCGCCCAACAGATTGGTGACCACACCGAAAAACTCATAGAAGATAAACAGCATGGCAATGGCCAGCGCACCGTAACCCAACTGATAGAAATAGAGCACCACCAGCATGCGTAGCGCGCCATCTGTCAGGGTAAAGGCCCAGTAGTTGCCGGTGATCAACAGATATTGGCGCAGCGCCGGACTCATTTCAGCCATGGTGTTGTCCTTCAGGCATCCCGGTCCAAACGGCCCACCATCAGCGCCAACTCGGCGGTGCGATTGGCATAGCCCCATTCGTTGTCATACCAACAGTAGAGTTTGAGCTGAGTGCCGTTGATCACCATGGTGGACAGCCCATCCACTATGCAGGAGCGGGGATCTGTCTTGTAGTCCACCGACACCAGCGGCCGCGACTCGAAGCCGAGAATGCCCTTGAGCTCAGTCTCGGCCGCCTGTTGCAGCAAGTCGTTGACCTGCTGCTCTGTCACTGTTTGCTCCAGTTCAAACACACAGTCGGTCAGCGAGGCGTTGGCCAGCGGCACCCTGACCGCATGGCCGTTGAGGCGGCCTTTCAGCTCAGGGAAAATATGGGTAATAGCGGTGGCACTGCCTGTGGTGGTCGGGATCAGGCTCTGACCACAGGCACGGGCACGGCGCAGATCCTTATGGGGCGCATCCAATATAGTCTGGGTGTTAGTGATATCGTGAATTGTGGTCATGGAGCCATGACGAATACCGAAGTTCTCATGGATGACCTTGACCACAGGCGCCAGACAATTGGTGGTACAGGATGCGGCTGTCACTATCGGATGCCTGGCCGGGTCGTAACTCTGATGATTCACCCCCATCACCAGGTTGGCGACGCCTTCCTCTTTAACCGGCGCTGTCACCACCACCCGTTTCACCCCTTGATCAAGATAGGCCTGCAACAGCGCCTTGGTTTTCATCTTGCCCGAGGCCTCGACCACCAGATCGCATTGAGACCAATCACTGTCTGCAATGGCCTGATTGCGACTGGTCGCTATCCGCCGCCCGGCTATGACTATGGCGTTGTCCTCATGCTCGACTGGGTGCGACCAACGGCCATGAACCGAGTCAAACTCCAACAGGTGCGCCAGGGTGGCGGCATCACCCGCCGGGTCGTTGATCTGCACAAATTCGAGTTCCGGCCAATCCCAGGCAGCCCTCAAGGCCAGCCGCCCCATACGGCCAAAGCCGTTAATTCCCACCTTTATTGTCATCTCAGTTCTCCTTTTATTTGTTGGCCGCAAGCCAATTACCGCGGCGGCGATTGGCAAATGCCACCAGAGACAGCATCACAGGCACTTCCACCAGAACCCCAACGACTGTGGCCAGTGCCGCTCCCGAATGCATACCAAAGAGGGAGATAGCCACGGCAACCGCCAGTTCGAAAAAGTTGGAAGTGCCTATCATACAAGCCGGAGCGGCTATGTTGTGGGGCAGGCGCAAACGCTTCGCCAGCCACCAGGCCAGCAGGAAAATACCGTAAGTTTGCAGTAACAGCGGGATGGCGATCAGCACAATATTTTGCGGCTGGGCCACTATGGTTTCGGCCTGCAGAGCAAACAGTAGCACTACAGTCAGCAGCAGTCCCAATATCGACCAGGGTTTGAGCCTGGACAGCAAGGCCGTGATCGCCCCTGGTCGGCTATTGAAGTGTTTGCGGGTCAATACCCCGGCTAACAAAGGCAGCAACACATACAGCGCCACAGACAGAATCAAGGTTTCCCATGGCACCTGTATATCGCTCACCCCCAGCAGCAGCGCCGACAGGGGTGCGAAAGCAAAAATCATGATCACATCATTGACCGATACCTGCACCAGAGTGTAGTTGGCATCGCCGCGGGTCAGTTGACTCCAGACAAACACCATAGCGGTACAAGGAGCGACTCCGAGGAGGATCATCCCAGCGATATACTCCTGCGCCGTTTGCGGCTCTACCCAAGGGGCAAACAGAAAACGGAAAAAGAGCCAGCCAAGCAGCGCCATGGTAAAAGGCTTCAGCAACCAGTTGATCACCAGCGTCAGCAGCAATCCCTTGGGATTTCGGCCAACATCCTTGATAGCGGAAAAATCGATTTGCACCATCATGGGATAGATCATCACCCAGATAAGTATGGCGATCACCAGATTGACATGGGCGTATTCCAGCGCCGCAATTGCGGCAAATACACCAGGTGCCAGATAACCCAGCGCTATCCCAGCTAAAATGCACAGCCCTACCCACAGGCTGAGCCAACGTTCAAAAATGCCCATACATCCCCCTCTCCGGTTCCCCGGCGGTTAACTTCCGGCGCTCAAGTGATAGATTTTGGCCGGTTTTAACAGCAAGCTTGCGGCCTCGAGGCCATAGCCTCCAGCCGAGTCAGCTCATCAGCAATAAAGCCAGGGTTGGCCGTCAGTGTGTCCCGCAGCAACTGCTCGCACCAGGGTGCCAGTTCGGGGCTGAGACGATAAAACACCCATTGGCCCCGGCGTCTGTCCTGCAGCAGCCCCTGAGTTCGCAGCTGCGCCAGATGACGGGAAACCTTCGGTTGACTCAAGGCCAGGGCCTCAGTCAACTCGCAGACACAAAGCTCTCCCTGCTGCAGGATCAACAGCAGGCTGCGCAGCCGGGTTTCATCAGCCAAGGCTTTGAAAAAAATGGTTAGTTCCATGATAAATGCCGCTCCTTAAGGCCAATATTCGGCCAGCCATACATCTGCCGTTTCAGTTGCCACTCAATTGAACACCTTCAGCAACCGGCAAGACATATGGATAACCAGATATATGCTAAATCATATATAAAAACGCCTATAGTTCAAGCGCTATTTTGAGGAGTTTATCGAGTTGGAATTGGAGAGCTGGCCCAGTGATTACACGGGTTTGCAGTGGTTCGCTTGGCAGAAGCGGACGCTATCGCAAATTAATTTTAAACTCTAATTATTTCCGGCTTATTTCAGAGCTTGATTACAAAACAGTTATAGCTCAAATCGAGATTTAATCACTTGTCTTATAATTGCATGCAATATATTAAAAATTGATAAGCTTAAGAAAATAAAAGCATAACTATATGATTTTAAATAAACAAAACACCAAACACCCAGTAATAGCCTAGTGATTAACTCAGATATAAACTTGATCATTTTCTGATAAACATGAATAATATCGTTCGAACCAAAACCATTTGAACACTAATCAATTAATTGGTTAGCCTTCAAGTGGTTTTTCGCCAGTCCAACTTTAGCTGAAACTTAAGGAAGGAGAATCACGATGAATGCCAACAGCTCACAGGAGTCTGACAGTCATCTTTCACGCTACCAAATCAGCCTCAGAGATAAAGCCAAGTACCTGATCCAATTAGGGTGTTTCTGGCTCGTACTCTCAACCTACCTGTACCCATTCTGCAAACAAAAACTCAATCAAGCCTTCAGTGGCAATAACGGGCACTAATCTATGGATTATTCGAGTTATATCTCTTTGGCCATCTACTTTGTGGTCATGCTGGCGATAGGCCTGTTTGCCTATCGCAATTCTACCGATGATATTTCGGGCTACATTCTCGGCGGCCGTCAGGTCAGCCCTCAGGTCACGGCGCTGTCGGCAGGTGCTTCCGATATGAGTGGTTGGATGCTGATGGGTCTGCCGGGCGCCATGTTTGTTATCGGCTTCGACACCATCTGGATTGCGCTGGGCCTGCTTATCGGCGCCTGGTTCAACTATCTGCTGGTAGCCCCCAGGCTCAGGGTTTATACCCAGGAAGCCGATGACGCCCTGACACTGCCGGACTTTTTCAGCAAACGCTTCGAGAAGAAAAATGGCTCGGTGCGGATGATTTCTGCCGCGGTGATCATACTCTTCTTTACTCTCTACACCTCTGCCGGCCTGGTCGCCGGGGGCAAACTGTTTGAATCCGCCTTCGGCCTGAGTTACCAACTTGGCCTGGTGATCACTGTCTCAGTGGTGGTGGCCTACACCCTATTGGGGGGCTTTCTGGCCGTCAGTATGACCGACTTTGTGCAGGGCTGTATCATGTTTGTCGCCCTGGTGATGGTGCCTATAGTGGCTTTTCAGGAGTTCAACAATGGCACTGAAATGATGGCGCAGGCCAATCACACCATAGTGCCTCTGTCTGAATCTGTGGAGAAAATGAGCCTGCTGGCGATTGTTTCCAGCATGGCCTGGGGACTGGGCTATTTCGGTCAACCACACATCATAGTGCGCTTTATGGCAATTCGTTCGGTGAAAGATATCAAGACCGCCCGCAACATAGGCATGAGCTGGATGTTGGTGACCATACTCGGCGCCCTGGCCACAGGTCTTATCGGTGTCGCCTATGTCAACAAGTTCCACCCAGGGCTGCAGGATCCGGAAACCATCTTTATTCTGTTCTCGGAAATTCTGTTCCACCCCTTGGTGAGTGGCTTCCTGCTGGCGGCGATTCTGGCTGCCATCATGAGCACTATCTCTTCACAGCTACTGGTATCATCCAGTTCACTGACCGAGGATGTTTACCGCGCCGTGTTCCACAAGGACATAGACGAGAAGAAGCTGGTGAATATAGGCCGTTTCGGGGTATTTGCCGTTGCCGCCGTGGCCACCTTGCTGGCCCTGGATAGCAACAGCAGCATACTGTCACTGGTGAGTAACGCCTGGGCCGGTTTCGGTGCCGCCTTCGGGCCACTGGTGCTGTTCAGTCTGTTCTGGTCGAAGATGACCCACTCGGGCGCCGTTGCCGGTATTCTCACCGGCGCCATCACAGTGCTGCTGTGGATCCTGCTGCCGGTATTGCCCGATGGCAAGACACTCTCCAGCGTGATCTACGAGATAGTTCCCGGCTTTATCATGAGCTCTGCAGCGATAGTGCTGGTCAGTCACTTTGGTCAGGATCCCTCACACTCAGTGCAGAAGACCTTCCATGCGACCCGGGAAAAGCTGCTGCAGGTCAACTAATAACTGGATAGAACAGCTCCCCAATTAGACCCGGTGGCAGACACCGGGTCTGGTTTCAATCCCCACTCCGCTTCGAAGTAACACCTCAAATAGGTTAAGGAAGTTATGAATAAGCAACCAAGGCAACGAATTGTTCTAAAAGTCGGCAGCGCCCTGATTGCCCCTGACAGACAGGGCTGTAGCTCGCGCTATCTGCTGGCCATAGCCCAATTCATTGTGCGCTGCCGCGCCAAAGGCATTCAAACCATACTGGTTTCTTCCGGCTCAATTGCCGCCGGAGCCCACAGGTTTCCACTCAAACCTGGCAGTGAAGTCAATAGCCCAGAGGCCCAGGTGGTACTGAAAAAAGCCATGGCCGCCGCCGGGCAGACTGAGATGATGGCGACCTGGGATAAGTTTTTCGACTTTCCCACGGCGCAAATTCTACTGACCCATGGCGATCTGCGCGACAGAGAGCGCTATCTGTCGATTAGGGAAACCGTGTTTACCCTGCTGGATCACGACATACTGCCGATCCTCAACGAGAACGATACCGTCACCACAGATGCGCTCAAGGTGGGTGACAACGACAACCTGTCGGCCATGGTGGCAGCCGCTGCCGACGCAAATACCTTAGTGATCTGCTCGGATATTGATGGTCTCTACAACAAGAACCCGCATCTGCACAGCGATGCCGAGCTGCTGCCCGAAGTCAATAAAATCGATGCCACCATCTATGCCATGGCCGGCGGCAGTCACAGCGATGTCGGCACCGGCGGCATGCGCACCAAGATAGAAGCAGCAGAAAAGGCCAGCTCCCACGGCATTGATACTTACATAGTCAACGGCTTCAAAGAAGAGAGCTTCAATGCCCTGTTGTCGGGCCGCAATCCCGGCACCCTGTTCCGGGCATCCGAAACCCCGCTGCAGGAGCGAATGCACTGGCTGACCCACACAGTGAGGGCGCAGGGGGAAGTGATAGTCACCTCCGATGAGGTGATGGATAGCGCCAAGGATTGCGCCGAGCTTTCCAGCAATGAAGTACTTGAGGTCAAAGGCAACTTTGCCGCCGGTGATACCATACTGCTGTGCAGCGACGACGGCACCCGTCTGGCCAAGGCTCGCAGCAACTACAGCAGCCGCCTGCTGAGTTTTATTGCCGAGCAGGAAGACCCCGAACTGGCCGACAGCTTCACCGATAGCCTGGGCGGCATAGTCTCGGAAAAAGATATCGCCCTGCTCTGTAAAACGCCGCAACTGGAGAAATAACAGTGGCCCGCCACCAGAGTAGCGCAACGAACAAAGGAGGACCTAAATGAGTCTGATAACCACACTGGCAAGCTCAGCGGCCAAGGCGGCCAGAGAGCTGGCACTCATAGACACCCAAACCAAAAATCAGGTGCTGAAGGCGATGGCCCAAGCGCTTCTCGCTGAAAATGACAATATTCTCAAGGCCAATAAGGAAGATCTCCTTGCTGCCCGCAGTGCAGGCCTCAGCGAAGCCATGCTCGACCGGCTGACCCTGACGCCAGAGCGGATCGCCGCCATGGCCAGCGGCATAGACACCATAGTCAAGCTGGACGATCCCGTGGGTCAGCGCCGCGAGCTTGGCCGCCGCCCCAACGGTATTCAGATAAGCAAGCTCAGAGTGCCGCTCGGGGTGGTCTGTATGATCTATGAGGCGCGCCCCAATGTGACCGCGGATGCCGCAGCGCTGTGTTTCAAATCGGGCAACGCGGTAATACTGCGCGGCGGTAAAGAGGCACTCAACTCCAGCCTGGCGATAGCCAAAGTGCTGCACAAAGTGCTGCAAGAGTTCAAACTGCCAACCGCGCTGGTATCCGTGGTGCCGGATCCCGACCGCGCCCTGATGCTGGAACTGTTACAGCAGCGCGACTATATCGACCTGGTGATCCCAAGAGGCGGCGAAGGCCTGATCAACTTTGTCAGCGACAACTCTAAAATCCCGGTTATCCAGCATTTTAAAGGCGTTTGTCATCTCTATGTCGACAGAGATGCCGATGTGGAAAAGGCGCTCAACCTGCTGCTCAACGGCAAGACCCAGCGCACTGGCGTCTGTAATGCCCTGGAGGGCCTGTTGGTACACAAGGATATCGCCAAAGTCTGGCTGCCCATCGCCGCTCAGGCCTTGGCCGACAAGGGGGTGAAGATCAATGCCGATGAAAAGGCGGCGCCCTTCTTCGACCAGGCCACTGTGCTGACGGAAGAGGAGTTCGGCCAGGAATACCTGAGCTTGGAAATCGCCGTGCGCCAGGTCGACTCACTGGCGGATGCCATGGAGCATATCGCCCGCTTCGGCAGCCACCATACCGAGGTGATCTGCACCGAAAGCCAGCAAGCGGCGCAACAGTTTCAGCAAGGGGTCGATGCCTCTGTGGTGATGGTCAACGCCTCATCGCGCTTCAGCGACGGCAGCGAGCTGGGGCTCGGTGCCGAAATCGGTATCGCCACTACCAAGCTGCATGCCTACGGCCCCATGGGACTGGAGTCATTGACCACGGAGAAATTCCTGGTCAATGGCACAGGTCAGACACGCGACTGAGGAAGGGGTTGGCAATAGCGGGGCTTAATGCCAAACCGCTATTGCCTTATAAACACAAGAGATTGTCCGCTGCATAGCGAGCCCTGCCACTGAGGCTAATATAGCTTCAGGCCTCAATGCAGCCCATCACCTGCGGTGCGCTTTCGCACAGGCGATCCTGTGACTCGGCGTTAATACGTCCATGTAGCCTCGTCGAAAACATCCTTGTTTTCGACGGTCACAGTCCCGCCTACGCCTGGAAAATAGGCGTATGTCTGCAGCTCAAAACAACTCTGTGTGGGAAGAATTGCACCAATTCCCCCTTCGGAGCCGCCGCGGGCGTTGTTGCAAATTGGCGTAGCCGAGACAGGGATGTCGAGGCTCGAAGGTCGAGCAAGGATGCGAGTCCTGAGTGTAGCCAATTTGCTTTATAAGCCAGCGGGGATTTCGGCTACGTCGGGGTGTCCTTGGGGATGCAAGGGGTTTTGGACAAGCAAAGCCCCTTGCCCGGTGTGGTGTGGAACACCACAACTTTAGGCCGCTGGCACAGCGGCTAGCATTGCTTTCAGCTCAAAATAGCCAAATAACATAGATTGAACTTCCAGCAACGGATGTCTCCCATTGCCTGCCGCAGGCTTATGCACAGGCGATCCTGTGACATGGCGAGAGTCGCGTAGCGACATGCTTACGAGCGAGAGCCAGGGATGGCGAGCTGGCCGTTAAACAGGGAAGTTGTTGTGAATACATCTCTGTAGCCTCGACGAAAACATCCCTGTTTTCGACGGTCACAGTCCCGCCTATGCCTGGAAAATAGGCGTATGTCTGCAAACTCTTCAGATATTTCAAACTACTCCATTCTCACAGAATGCACCGGCTCCCGCTCGAAGCGGCCGCAGGGCGTTGATGACAATCGCGTAGCTGAGGGCGAATGCTCGCCAGTGGCGAGTGTGTTTATGAGCGCGAGCCAAGGAAGGCGAACGGGCCTTTATCCATGGAAGGATCTGGATGCCGAAGCAGCGCCAGTCGAATCAGGGGCGAGTGTCGCCTAGCGACGAGCTAACGAGCGCGAAACAGGATGTTGAGCTGGGCCAGAGTCACATGGATGTGACTCTGAGCGTCTGGCGCGATAGCGAATTGACATCATAAGCACAAGGGGTTTTCCGCTGCGTCGCGGGTCGCTAGGGGTTTGGAAAGGGGGCGAGTCGATACAGCCCCCTTTCCTCGGGTGTGGGGCTAAGCTCCACGACGTTAGGCCGCTGGCACAGCGGCTATCATGGCTTTAAGCCAAATCTCACCAATGAACTGCTCACAAAACTGTAGCCTATCACCTGCGGTGGGCTCTCGCACAGGCGATCCTGTGACTCGGCGTGAATACATCCGTGTAGCCTCGACGAAAACGTCCCTGTTTTCGACGGTCACAGTTCCGCCTGTGCCTGGAAATAGGTGTATGTCTGCAAATACTTCAGATGTTTCAAGCTACTTAGAACTAACAGAGTTGCACCTATTCCCCCCTCAGTGTCGCCGACAGCCGTTGGCGCAAATAACGTGGCTGAGGGCGAATGCTCGCCGGTGGCGAGTGTGCTTATGAGCGCGAGCCAAGGAAGGAGAGTTGGCCGTTGTGCGGCATTTACACCACGACTTTACGCCGCTGGCACAGCGGCTATCATAGCTTCAAGTTAAAAGTCGCTAAGTTAGTATTGGCCGAGCTTCCGGCCTCGATGCAGCCCATCACCTGCGGTGCGGATGGGCAGGAAGCCCGAATGCCGTGAAGGACAGGACGTCCGAGAACAGTCTCCCGCACAGGCTTCCCCTGTGACATGGCGAGAGTTGCGCAGCAACGTGCTTACGAGCGAGATCAAGAGATGGCAACTTGGCTGTTATGCATTGAGGCATTTGAACCACAACTTTAGGCCGCTGGCACAGCGGCTAGCATTGCTTTCAGCTCAAAATAGCCAAATAACATAGATTGAACTTCCAGCAACGGATGTCTCC